>CABSUD010000145.1:0-4349 GCA_902480795.1 uncultured Collinsella sp.
GATCCCCGTTGCGCGCTTGGTGGTGCGGCCGTTGTCGCCGGTAAAGCCCTTCTCGAACACGCGGGGCAGGTCGGCCGCGCTCACGCCACAGCCGTTGTCCGCGACGGTAAGCTCGATGCGCTCGCTCGCCAGGCCCTCGTCCAGCAACGCACCCGAAAACGTGATCTTCGCACCATCCTCACGCGCATATTTAATGCTGTTCTGAATGAGCTGGCCCAGAATAAACTCGAGCCACTTCTCGTCGGTAAAGACCTCAAAGTCGAGGTTCTCGCACACCGGCGCCACGTGTGCCGCGATGAGCTCACGCGCATTGGCCTTGATTGCGCCCGTCACCAAGGTCTTGAGATCCCAGCGGCGAATCAGGTAGTCACGCTCCACGACTTCCGAGCGCGCATAGTACAGCGCCTGGTCGATATAGCGCTCCACGCGAGCCAGCTCACGGCCCAGGTCATCCACGCGCGACAGGTCGTCTTCGCTGCCATCCAGGTTTTCCAAAATCAGGTGAGCCGCCGCCAGGGGCAGCTTGGCCTCGTGGACCCAGCTCTCGATATAGTCGCGATAGTCATCGGTCTGGCGCCTGCCTTCGGCAACCTCGTCACAAGCGGCTTTGCCCACCCGGCGCAAGACCTCGTACTCGAGCTCGCCCTCGGCATAGGTCGGACATTGCACCATCTCCTGCACCCATGCGGGGCTTTCCAGCTCCTCGGCCGCGCGCTCCAGCTGATGCAGAAAACGACGACGGCGCGCATACTCGATCACAATGCCGAGCATGCCAAAAACAAAGGACACGCCAACCGCCACGACCACGATAGAAACGGGTGCGCCGGCGACCGTCAGCACAAAGCAGCTCAGCAGCACGCCGCACGTCCACACGGCGACGGGAAGCAGCGCATCTTTAAAGAACTTGCCAAACGACATAGCCGGCCCCTAGACCGAATAGCCTTGGCCGCGATGCGTGGTCAAATACCCCTTAATGCCGATTTTTTCGAGCGTGGTGCGCAGGCGGTTGATGTTGACGGTGAGCGTGTTGTCGTCCACGAAGGCGTCGGAGTCCCACAGATCCTGCATGATGGCCGAACGCGAAACAATCTTGCCCGCGCGGCTCAGAAGCAGCGAGAGGATACGCAGTTCGTTTTTGGTGAGCTCGGTACTGCCGCCGGATGCCGTATTGGTGACCATGGAGCGAGCGAGGTCGAGCTCCAGCCCCTTGTGGACAAGTGTGCTGCGCTCGCCTGCCACCGCGGTGCGACGCAGCAGTGCGTTGATGCGCGCCACGAGCACGCGCGCGCTGTAGGGCTTGGGAACAAAGTCGTCCGCACCGAGCGTCATGGCCATGACCTCGTCAATCTCGGTCGTGCGCGACGTGAGGACGATGATGGGGACCTCGGATTCGCGGCGAACCTCGTGGCAGATATGCTGGCCGTCCTTGACGGGAAGCGTGAGGTCGAGCAGCACCAGGTCGGGCGCGGCGGCGAGAATATCGCGCGAGACATGCTCAAACGATTCGCATGCCTCAACCTCAAAACCGGCGCGGGCAAGGATGTCGATAAGCTCACGACGAATGGGCTCGTCGTCCTCAACGATATAGATTAGCGCCATGGATTCCGCCCCCCTCTTGGTTGTCTTGCCCCATTATGACCGCGGATCCGCAGATACGCGCCTCACGCGGCACCAAAGTGACAGAACTGTTCGCGAGTGGCAGAGGCTTGCCTCTCGCTCGCGACGAGCACGGGAATTAAATGAGTTTTTAATCCCCGTCCCAGAAACATCATTTAGCGGCGGGCACGGAGCTTTTCGTAGCCTTCGGCGAAGAAGGCGACCGTGGCGGCGTCGGCCTCCGCAGCGTCCGTCTCGGTTGCGGGGACCACGCCGTGTTCGTCGCTCACCAGGAACAAGGCACCCTTGAGCTGCGCGGGGATGTCTACGCGCGCGACCGAGATGCCCTTGGTCTGGGCCAGCTGCTCGATGAGCGTCGCCGTGCCACACAGGCACTCGTCCGCCGGCGCCACAAAGGCCAGCTCGCCGTCGTTGACGGAAGCAAGCAGCTCGGGCGCAACGCCGGTTTCGTCGGCCTCGGAGCGGGCCTCGGCAGAGCGGGCACGCAGCGCCTTGGCCGAAGTATCGGCCAGCGGCTCGTACTCCCCCACCGTCATGGCGGCATTGCCGTTAACGTCGATCACCAGCATGAGCACGCCATCGTGCGCGGTGTAGTCGCCCTCGGCTAGTGACCACTCAACGTGCTGTTTGGCCCAGCTGAGCATGTTATGGGTAAGTGGCTCGCCCTGCACCAGGCGCTCGGACAGTGCGCGGATATGGCGGTTGAGCATGGGCACCTTTTTGTTGGACATGCGCCAACGGCAGATGAGCGCAGGCTTGTCGAGCGTGAACTTCTCGACCGCCTCCTGGTTGGCGCAAAAGTCCTCGTACGCACGCTGATCCTCGGCATTGCCAAACAGCTCGGCATCATCAATCTGGGGCATGGTTGTACCTTTCGTGTTAGTCATTCCGTCCTCTTATACCAAAAAGACGGCCCTCCAAACGGAGCGACCGTCTTTTGCAGAGATTATTTTGTCCCGGGGCGAAACTTAGTGACGGAAGTGGCGGGCGCCCGTAAAGACCATCGCAATACCATGCTCGTTGCAGGCCTGGATGCTCTCGTCGTCGCGCTTGGAGCCGCCGGGCTGAATGATGCAGGTCACACCATGCTCGGCAAGCACGTCGACGTTGTCGCGGAACGGGAAGAACGCGTCGCTTGCACAGGCAAAGCCACCCTTCTCCACGCCCTCGCGCTCGCAGAAATCCTCGGCGCGCTCGCAGGCAAGCAGCGCAGAGTCAACGCGGTTGGGCTGACCCGGGCCCATGCCAATGCCGGCCTTACCCTTGGAGACCAGGATGGCGTTGGACTTAACGCCCTTGCAGACCTTCCAGGCAAACTCGAGCTCGGCCATCTCGGCGTCGGTGGGCTTGCGGTCGGTGGGGAACGTAAAGGTCGCGGGATCCTCGGTCACGTGGTCGACTTCCTGCACCAGCATGCCGCCGTCGACGGAGCGCAGCTCCACCTGGGCGCCGTGGTCCACGCCGCCGGTAGCCAGCACGCGCAGGTTGGGGCGCTTGGCCATGCGCTCGAGCGCCTCGGCGGTGTAGCTCGGGGCAATGATGACCTCGACGAACTGCTTGTTCTGATCGGCAAAGTGCTCAACCAGATCAAAGGGAACCTCGCGGTTGCAGGCGATGATGCCGCCGAAGGCGCTCTTGGGATCGCAGGCAAAAGCGCGGTCGTAGGCAGCCGTGATGTCCTCGGCAACGGCGGAACCGCAGGGGTTCTGGTGCTTGAGGATTACGCAGGCCGGCTCGTCGAACTCGCGGACCAGGTTCCAAGCGGCGTCGGCATCCAGATAGTTGTTGTAGCTGAGCGGCTTGCCCTGGATCTGCTCGGAGCCCACGAGCGGGAACTGCGAGCTCGCGGTGTTCTCGCAGCCCTCGGCAAAGCGATAGACTGTGGCTTTCTGCTGCGGGTTCTCGCCATAGCGCAGGTCGTCGACCTTCTCCAGCGAAATCTCGAGCTTGGCAGAGGTGTCCGCCACGTCGCTTGCCTGGGCGGCGAGCCAGCGGGAGATGGCCGTGTCGTAGGCGGCGGTGGTCTGGTAGACCTTCACCTGCAGGCGACGACGGGTGGAAAGCGTGGTGCAGCCACCGGTCTCGTGCATCTCGGCCAGGACGGCATCATAGTCGGCCGGGTCGGAAATGACGGTAACGCTCGTGGCGTTCTTGGCGGCAGAGCGCAGCATGGAGGGGCCACCGATGTCGATGTGCTCGATGGCGTCCGCGAAGGTGACCTCGGGGTTGGCAACGGTCTTCTCGAACTCATACAGGTTGACGACGACCAGGTCGATCAGCTTAATGCCGTGCTCAGCGGCCTCCTGCATGTGTTGCTCGGAATCGCGGCGGGCCAGCAGCGCGCCATGAACCTTGGGGTGCAGGGTCTTAACGCGGCCGTCCATCATCTCGGGATAGCCCGTGAACTCCTCGATGGGGGTTACGGGAACGCCCGCGTCCTCGATGGCACGAGCCGTGCCGCCCGTAGAGATGATCTCGACGCCAAAGTCATCGACCAGCGTCCGTGCGAAATCGACGACGCCCGTCTTATCGGTAACCGAGATCAACGCGCGTGCGATCTTCACATCAGATCCCATGCAGTCCTCCTGTCTGGTACGCCGCCGTGCTCTGTGAGTCGGTGATACGTCGATCTGCAGCGCTCGCGCAGCGGCATTGAAAATACTGATTTAATGTAGCGCATCGAGCGCATCGATGCACCCCGCAACGGGCGCATATGCAGAAAAAGTTTGCGA
>CABSUD010000146.1:0-4348 GCA_902480795.1 uncultured Collinsella sp.
ACCGCCAATCTCTTCTGCATAGGCCGCAAACAGCGTGTCGTGGAAACGCTGCAGTTCGGCTGCCGTGGCAGCAAGGCCGCCGTTGACCATGCGAGCCAGAGCGGGATTCGCGAGCAGGCCACGCCCCAACATCACATGGCGCGTGCCGGGATAGGCCTCCACCAGCGCGTCCATATCCTCAAGATCAAAAATATCGCCGTTGTAGGCGACCGGGAACGGCGCACGATCCAGCGTCTCGCCATAAAACTCTTTGCGCGGCGAGCCCGCATAACGGTCCTTCTGCGCGCTCGTATTCGTCGTCGCTCTCCAACCCCAACCTGGTCTTGACCGATACCGGCAGCGGAGAGCGCTCACACACGTCACTCAAGAACACCTCAAGCTCGTCCAAGTTGCGCAAAAAGCCCGATCCTTTGCCCTTGGCAACAACCGTCCCCGAGGGGCAGCCAAGGTTGAGATTGACCTCGCGGTAGCCCATGTCGGCGAGCACCTGTGCCGCCCATACAAACTCGTCCGCGTTCTTGGACATCAGCTGAGGCACTACGTTAAGCCCCTGGTTATTGGCAGGATCGATCTCCTTAAACGCCTTGCCGTCAAAGCGGTTGCCCACCCGCGGCGGCGGCAAAAACGGCGTGTAATAGCAATCGAGTGCGCCGAAGCACTCCGCATGCACGCGACGGAACACATGCCCGGTAATCCCCTCCATGGGGGCCAACGATAGAATCATCAACATCTACTCTCAGATCAATGCGGCAAAGGGGCTGCCCCTTCATCACATACTATTCAAGCGGTTCAGAAACTCTTCGCAGGCGCGGGAACGCAGGCGATATTTTTTCCACACCAGATACGACGCAATGGTAAGCGGCGGCTCAAATGGGACAAAACGCAGGTCGCTACATTCATCTATCTGCAGCAAGCTTCCAACGCTAACCGCACACGCGGCGCCCGAACGCACCAGATGCGACGCGTTGCCGATAAGATCGAAATGCCCCACGATGTTGAGCTCGTCGACACTGAGGACGCCACTCGACCACGCTTCTAGGTCCAGCGCTCGATTCGTGGTGCGCGAACTCACCAGCAGCGGCATATTCGCCACGTCCGCAGGCGTCAGCACGTCCCGGCCACCCCATGAACCGCTCGCGGCGACAACGGCACCAACTCGATCCGCCTCGGGCATGCGAATCCATTCGTATTTCTCGACGTTAACGGGTTCCAGCAACAACGCAAAGTCGAGCAGGCCACGCTCCAAGCGTTCCTCCACTGCATCGGCGTTACCGGTATAGAGCTCAATCGTCACTCCGGGATAAGCCCGACGCAGCTCTGTAAAAGCATCGAGCACCCTCCGCATCGATTTGGTTTCGCCGGCGCCAATGCGGATAACGCCCGCAATGCCGAGCTCCCGATCAGCCAACTCTTGCTCGGTCTGTTCCACCAGCAAGACGATCTCCTCGGCGCGCTGGCGCAGGCGCATGCCATCGCTCGTGAGCACGCACGATCGATTGGTGCGCTCGAACAGCTCCACACCCAGCTCGCGCTCAAGATCGGCAATCTGACGTGACAGCGTAGGCTGTGTCACGTGCAGCACATTTGCCGCTTCGGTCATGTTTTCCTCGCGGGCCACAGCAAGAAAATAACGCAGCGTTCGCAGCTCCATGCTTGCTCCTTCGTGCACAACGGAGAACCCCATTCGGTCCGTTTCGTTTCACATATGTATTCCGTATACCTAGCTAGTTGATATAGGCAATATACATTATCAACCTATCAACGTACGCTATAGCCATCCCCTCAAGAACAAGGAGAACGGCATGCAGTACACAACCCTTGGCCATTCCGGCATCAAAGTTTCTAAACTCTGCCTGGGAGGCATGAGCTTTGGCGAACCCAGCCCCGACTTTCATCAGTGGACCATCGGACCCGACGACACACGCGCCGTCATCAAACGCGCACTCGACACCGGAATCAACTTTATCGATACCGCGAACTGCTACAGCTTTGGCACGAGCGAAGAGTACATAGGCGCCGCCCTGCGCAATCTGGGTATCGCTCGCGAGAGCGTCGTGCTAGCCAGCAAGGTTCACTTCAACGAAGGCGGCCTTTCCGCCGACGCCATCAAACGCGAGATCGAAGGCTCGCTCAAGCGCTTGGGCACCGATTACCTAGACCTCTACATCATCCACCGCTTTGATTACGACGTTCCCATGGAAGAGACCATGGAGGCGCTCAACGACTTGGTGCGCGAGGGCAGGGTTCGCGCACTCGGCGCCAGCGCCATGTATGCCTATCAGCTGCACAACCTGCAGATCGTCGCACGCGACCATGGATGGACGCCCTTTACGAGCATGCAGTGCCACTACAATCTGCTGTACCGAGAGGACGAGCGGGAGATGATTCCGGTGTGCCGCCAGTTCGACATGGCCCTTACGCCATACAGCCCCATGGCGTCGGGGCACCTCTGCCGCCCCACATGGGAAAGCTCGAGCACGCGCGGCACCACCGACATGACCATGGCCAGCAAGTATGACCATGACCGTGCCATCGACATGCCCATCGTTGAGCGCGTGGCCAAGGTCGCCGCCGATCACGATGTGCCGATGCCGCAGATTGCGCTGGCTTGGCACTGGGCGCGTGGCGTCGAGGCGCCCATCGTAGGTTGCTCCAAGCCCGAGCGCGTCGATGACGCCGTGGCCGCGCTCGACATAACGCTCTCCCCCGCCGAGATTGACTTCCTCGAAGAGCCCTATCAACCTCACGCGCTCGTTGGTCCCAAAGCCCGTCCCGGCGAAAAGCCGCTTGCCGGTAGCACCAAAGCCAAAGTCAAAACCACAAAGTGACGACATGGACGACAACATCATCGATGACCTACACGATGCCGGCTGCAGCGAAGAGCTTATCGAGCTGTACGGCTCGGCCGCCAGCGACTGCGCGCGCATTTGCCTACTAAAACGACATCGCCGCGAGTTGCTCGATGATATTCACTCGGGGCAGCAGAAGCTCGAACGCCTTGACTATCTTATCTACCGGCTACGCAACGCTTCAACCGAATGCAGGACAAACCGCACGGCATCGCGGTCAAGAGAAAGCGCCAAATGCACCTCAGCATAAGGTCCAAACCACAGCAACGAAAGGAACTCCATTGGCTAAGACACTTGTAGCATATTTCAGCGCAACGGGTACCACGAAGGACGTCGCCACTCGCTTGGCTCGCGTGGCGGACGGAGATCTGTTCGCCATTGTGCCTGCCAATCCATACACAAGCGCCGACCTCGACTGGCGCGACAAACGGAGCCGCAGCACACTCGAGGCAGCCGACCCCTCCTGCCGTCCTGCCATAACCTCCAGGGTCGAGTGCATCGAAGACTACGACACCATCTTTTTGGGATTTCCCATCTGGTGGTACGTGGCACCGGCGATTGTCAACACATTCCTCGAGTCTTACGACCTGACAGGCAAAACAATCGTCCTGTTTGCCACCTCGGGCGGGAGCGGAATGGGCAAGACAGCGTCGATCCTTAGAGCAAGCGCTCCAGGCGCAAAGATCGTTGACGACGGCGTCCTCAACAACGTAAGCGACACCGAACTCCAGAAGCTCGCGGCAAGGTACCTCTAGCACGGCAAAGACCGACAAATCGACGGGAAAATGCCATGGAAAAATGAAGCCCACGAGAACGGCATCACCGCCAACGGTTGATTTAGTCATGTGACCTTCGACTGCCTCGGCAAGGATGCGAGCAACGGACAGCTCGAGCCCATGGACGACGAGCGGCACGGTGCCTCGGGAATCCAAGTCGACAATCCACCCAAAACAGAGGCGGCCACCCGGCACCAACCGCCCCTCCAACCGTCCCAGCAAAACGAGGTGAATGGTTTTTCGAGAAGTGAACGAGTAAAATTGGACCCCCGAAGCATCGACACTTTTGGAAGGCCAATTCCTGCGGTTTTATCACTCAAATCCTGCGGTTTTAGCGTCGAAAAATGTGGGTGCTTCAGGGGTCCAAATTAGGTCGTTCACTTCTCGGGAAACCATTCACCTTCGATTTGCCGATGCCCACAAACAGCAAAGGGGGCCGTCCCATGGCGGCCCCCTTTGCTCGTTATTCGTCCCTCGGCAGCGGCTTCATGCTCCAAAAGACGACGTTCGCGATCAAACGATCACCAACAGCACGCTGTTGACCGCTATGTATGAACAACAGACATCCTCCACCCATCTATACTCAAGAGCGTGTGCGCATCGCCCCAAAAAACGATGAGAGTCGAGGCCCCCATGCAGCAGCTCACCGAACAAGAAAAGAAACGCATCCAGCGGTACTGCACATACCCCAAGATCGCAGCGACCGCACTCGTCATGTCGTTC
>CABSUD010000147.1:0-4328 GCA_902480795.1 uncultured Collinsella sp.
GCCCCTGTTGAGCCTCGTAGTTGTTACAGATCAAGATATTGTGCGAACATCCGCCTGTTCATCTCAATCTGTAACAGTTAGAGGCCAAATTCCTCGCTACATGTTACAGATCGAGACGTTAGGTTGGCGGCCGAACAGTTCGTCTCAATCTGTAACAGTTAGAGCCTTTTTCGCTGGCTTGGTGTTACAGATCGAGATTTGGCAAAAGCCGAGGATAGGCACTGCCGCCAAAGCCTTCCCCTCCGCCTAAAACAAAAACCACCACAAAGGTGCCTGTCCCCTTTGTGGTGGTTTTGGTCGGTTAGCCTTCGAGCTGAGCCACTTTGTAGCGGTAGGCGGCGGCGATAACGTCTTTGCAACCCTCGCGGCCCAGCTTGGCGCGGTTGACGACGATGTCCTTGCCGCTCGTCATCTTCCACTTTCCGGCGCTGTAGCGCTTGTAGAACGCCTCACGCGCCTTCTGCTGCTGCTTGACCAGCTTGGCGCCCTTCTTTTTATTAAGGCCACGCTTCTTGCGCACGATCTCGACGCGGTCCTCAAAGGGTGCGGTCACCAACACGGCAATGTGGTTGGGGTTATTACGCAACAGGTAATCGGACAGGCGGCCTTCGATAATGCAGCTCTCGGTCTCGCCCAGATCCAAAATCACCTGGCTCATCTTTTGGAACAACTTGTCCGAGTACGAGCGTGCATCGTAGCGGTCGGGCAGAAACGCCATGTTCTCCACGGCCAGGCGCTCGTCGTAGGCGGCCATCTTATCGAGCGACTCGCCCGCGCGCAGCGACGCACGCACCAGCAGCTCGTTATCGTACAGCGGAATCCCCAGCTCATTGGCGAGGATGCGGCCAATCTCGTGGCCCTCGGCGCCAAAGTCGCGCGCGATGGTAATGACCACAGGACTCTTCTTGTTCTCCAGATCGCTCATCGCGATTCCTTTCTAGCAAATGAGAAATAGGCGATTCCTGATTCCCATTTTGTCACTTACGACCGTCCTGGTTTCCCAAGTGCGGCAGATTGCCCCGAAAGAGGAGCGCCGCGTACTAAATGTACGCAAGCGACGATTGAGGGGGCAAGGTGCCGTGCTTGGGGAAGCAGGACTACGCTGCCACGATACGACGTTGATACGCTCGGACCAGCAGCGAGATACCAAAGTTGAGCACAAAGTACATCGCAAACACCAGGCCGTAGAGCATAAGAACCTGCGACAGGTCGATTGCGTGAGCCATCACGACGTTTGCCGTGTACATGAGCTCGGCCACGTTAATGCCCGAAAGATACGAGCTGTCCTTAATGATGGTCGTGCACTGGCTAAACAGCGCCGGAATGATCGTCTTAAACGTCTGCGGCAGAATGATGTAGCGCATGGTGGCAAAGAAGCCGAAGCCCTGGCTCTGCGCTGCCTCAAACTGGCCGCGCGGAATCGAGTTGAGACCGCCGCGCACAATCTCGGCCATAACAGCGCTGGTAAACAGCGTAAAGGCGATGGTCGAAATCACAATGTCCAAACCCTGCACCGTAAAGTAGATAAACAGGATCCACAGCAGGTTCGGCGTGCAACGGAACAGCTCGATATAGGCGCTCACCAAAATACGGAACGGGCGGGGCGCATAGCTTTTAACGAGCGCCAGCACCGTGCCAAAGATGAGCGAGAAAAATATCGACAGCGCCGAGATCTCGATTGTCTTAACAAAGCCGCCCCAAATGTAGAGCAGGTTGGTCGCGTTGAAGATTTCCATGCGCTAGGCCTCCTCTACGTTGTCGAGCCCCAGCTCGGCCAGGCTCACGCCACGCGGACGCTCCTTGGAGCGGCGCTCGAGCCACTGCACCAGCATGGCGAGCGGAAAGCAGATGATGAAGTACATAAGGCAGCAGACGATGTATCCCTGCAGGTAACCGTACAGACTCACAAAGTTGTCGGAACGGTACATAAGGTCGCCGCCGGCCACAAGCGCCAGCACCGACGTGTTCTTGACCAGGTTAAGCGCCTGGTTACACAGCGGCGGCAGAATGATCTTGAATGTCTGGGGCAGCACGATGTACCAGTACGCCTGCGCACGGGTGAAGCCCTGGCTCTGGGCCGCCTCCATCTGACCGCGCGGAACCGCCTCGATACCAGTGCGGATGACCTCCGAGATGTAGGCCGCGTGATACAGGCCCACACCCAAGAAGCCCAGCACGAACGGCGCGATGCGCACCGGCTGGTCGGCACCGGTTATGGCCTGCAAAAACTGCGGACCGGCCATGTACATAAAGAGCACCTGCACGGGCAACGGAGTGTTCTGGTAAAACTCCACATACACGCGGCTTATGGCGCGCAGCACGCGCGAACGAGTGGTAGAGAACACGCCCAGCAGCGTGCCCAGCACCAGCGATAGCAGCAGGCCGGCAACGACCACCTGCAGCGTCACGCCAAAGCCCTCCCAGAAGGGCCCCATGTTTTGAAATGTCGTCGACCAGCGGTCGGCGTCAAACAATCCTTCGAGCATTTGATTCCTTCCTTGGACGATGCGCCTATACAAGACCCCAGGTCTTGACCTCTTGGTCGAGCCAGCCGTCGGCCAGGCGATCGCAAATCACCTGATCGACCACGGCCGAAAGGTCGCAGCCCTTCTTGGTCGCCACGCCGTAGCCCTGCTCGCCAAACTTGACCTCGGGCTGCAGCAGCTCAACGGTCTCGTTCATGTAACCGGCCAGCGTGGAGCGGTCCATGGCAAAGACGTCGATATTGCCGGCGTCGAGCGAACTCTTAATGATGGGGTAGCCGCTAAAGGCCCTAAACTCGGGCTTGCAGCTAAAGCCGTTGTCCTTGATCATCTGCTCAATCAGACTCTGCGTGGTAGCACCCTGGCTCACGCCGATGACCTTGCCGTCCAGGTCCTCAATCGAGGTAAAGCCCGAACGCTTCTTGACCATGAGTCCCACGTAGTCGGTGCGGTACGGCGTCGAGAAATCCCAGCTCTTCTTGCGCTCGTCGGTGATGGTGTAGGTCGCCGCGACCACATCGAGCTGGCCGTTATCGATCAGCGGGCCGCGCGTCTTGGGCGTTACGTCGGTAAACTCGACAAGCTCCTGGGCGCGGGCCTCCTTGTAGCTCACGCCAAAGACGGCAGCGGCGATCTGGTAGCACAAATCGACTTCCATGCCCTCAAAGCGGCCCTTGGCGGTGTCGTAATAACCGTATCCGGGAACGTCCTTCTTAACGCCGGCATTCAGATGGCCACGCGACTTGATGGCCGCAAGCTTGGACCCCTTGTCGGAGCCCTCGCCGCTGGTGGAGTTGCCGCAACCAGTAAGCGCGGTCCCCGT
Source organism: uncultured Collinsella sp. (assembly GCA_902480795.1). Lineage (GTDB taxonomy): Bacteria > Actinomycetota > Coriobacteriia > Coriobacteriales > Coriobacteriaceae > Collinsella. The sequence goes on from CABSUD010000147.1 coordinate 3,307, forward strand.
CAGCGCAAGCATGCCGGCGCCCGCCAGCTGCAAAAAGTGACGGCGCGACACGGCCGCCCTCGTCATATCCGTCATGTCCATCACCGCGCCTAGTGCAGAATCTTGGACAGGAACTCGCGGCAGCGCGGGTTCTCGGGGTTATCGAAGAAGTGCTCGGGCGTGCCCTCCTCCAGGATGCGGCCGTCCTCCATAAAGATGACGCGGTCGGCCACCTGGCGCGCAAAGCCCATCTCGTGCGTGACGCAGATCATGGTGATGTTCTCCTGCGCGAGCTCGACCATAACGTCGAGCACCTCCTGGACCATCTCGGGGTCGAGTGCGGAGGTCGGCTCGTCAAAGAGGATGATGGGCTGCTTGGTGCACAGGGCACGGGCGATGGCGATGCGCTGCTGCTGACCGCCCGAGAGATTCTGCGGATACTCGCCGGCCTTATGCGCCATGCCAACGCGCTTGAGCGCGGCGATGGCGATCTCGGTCGCTTCCTCCTTGCTCTTCTTTTGCAGCTTGATGGGCGCGAGCGTCAGGTTGCCCAGCACCGTCATGTTGGGATACAGGTTGAACTGCTGAAACACCATGGAGCTATACTTGCGAGCCATCTCCAGGTGATTCTTTTTGGTGAGCGGCGTACCGTCGATGACGACCTCGCCCGACGTGGGCTCCTCCAGATAATCGACGCAACGGATGAGCGTCGACTTACCCGAACCGGAAGGCCCGATCATTACGAGCTTCTCGCCGCGCTTGACGGTGAGGTTGATATCTTTGAGCACATGCAGGTCGCCAAAGTACTTGTTGAGATGCTTGATCTCGATCATGTCTGCCATGAATGTCCCTTCCCTGCGTTTACACGAGTTGAACTATTGTACGGAAAGAACCACGTTTCCGCAGCCCACACTACATTCCCGTAAAGAACCCGCAACCTTTAACCCACTCATTGGGGACAGGCTTACATGAGTGCATTCACTCATGTGGGACAGACATCGATTTGTCATTTTGCCGCTCTGGGCCTTCTATTGCCGCTCATT
>CABSUD010000148.1:0-4279 GCA_902480795.1 uncultured Collinsella sp.
GCTCGCGACAACAAGCCGCTGGGCACCTTCGAGCTGACCGGCATCGCTCCGGCTCCGCGTGGCGTCCCGCAGATCGAGGTCACCTTCGACATCGACGCCAACGGCATCGTGCACGTGTCCGCTAAGGACAAGGGCACCGGCAAGGAGCAGTCCATGACCATCACCGGTGGTTCCGGCCTGCCGAAGGACGAGATCGACCGCATGGTCAAGGAAGCCGAAGCTCATGAGGCTGAGGACAAGAAGCGCAAGGAAGACGCCGAGACCCGCAACCAGGCCGAGGCCTTCGCCTACTCCACCGAGAAGCTCGTCAACGACAACAAGGACAAGCTCTCCGACGACATCGTCAAGGAAGTCACCGACAAGGTCAACGCTCTGAAGGAAGCCCTGAAGGGTGACGACACCGAGAAGGTCAAGACCGCTCAGACCGAGCTGATGACCGCCGCCCAGAAGATCGGCCAGGTCCTCTACGCCCAGCAGGGTGCCGAGGGTGCTGCCGCTGGTGCTGACGGTGCCGGCGCTTCCGCTGGCTCCGCCTCCGGTTCCGACGACGACACCGTCGAGGCCGAGGTCGTACAGGACGGCAAGTCGTTCATGCGCGCCCGCACCACCGAGATTCTGGAGCCAAGCCCCGATCGCATTCAGCCTCCCTGCCCCTTCGTGGGCATCTGCGGCGGCTGCTCGTGGGGCAATCTCTCACGCACGGCACAGCTCGCCGCCAAGGAGCAAAACCTGCGCTCCACGCTCGAGCGCATCGGCAAGTTCGCTCCTGAGCAGGTCGATGAGTTGGTACAGCCCATCTGCCACACCAAGGACGACTGGGGCTACCGCAATAAAATCGAGCTCGAACCGACCGTCGTCAACGGTCGCGTGCGCCTTGGCATGCACGGTGTCGACCCCAGCAAAATCGTGACCGTCGATACGTGCCCGCTGTTCGATAAGCGCTTCCCGAAGGCGCTCAAATCGGTCGTCGGTGCACTCAACTATCTAAGCGGCAGCCATGACTTGGGGCTCGAACGCGTGGGCATTCGCGCATCGCGCCGCACCAAGGCACTCGAGGTCGCACTCTGGACGCCCACAGGCTCTTTTCCGCGCTCGCAGGTCTCCCGCGTGCTGGCGGACGCCGCTCATCCCACGAGCATCGTGCGCGTGATGAGCAAGGGCGAAAAGAAGGCCCGCCGTGTCTCCAAGGTCGAAATGCTCGCCGGAGAGGGCTCATGGACCGAGAACATCGCTGACGGCCAGATGCGCTTGTCTGCCCCGTCTTTTTTCCAGGTCAACACCAAGGGTGCCGAGATTTTGATCGAGCTCGTCATGGAGGCGCTCGACCCACAAGAAGACGAGCTTGCCGTGGACCTGTACTGCGGCGCCGGAACCTTTACCCTGCCGCTCGCCCGCCGCTGCGACTTTGTTGCCGCCGTCGAGGCCTACGGTCCGGCCGTGCGCGACCTGCGCCGTAACCTCGAGATCAACAAGCTCGACAACGTCGACGTCATCGGCGGCGATGCCGTGCGCGAGTTCCCCGACCAGGACGCCGATGTCCTGGTGGTCGATCCGCCACGCGCGGGCCTGGCGCCCGAGGCCATCGACCTCATCGCCAGCACGAGTGCCCGCGATGTCGCCTACGTGAGCTGCGACCCGGCCACCCTGGCGCGCGATCTCAAACGCTTTGTCGAAGAAGGCACCTTCTCCCCCGTAAAGATCACGCCAGTTGACCTATTCCCGCAAACCTTCCACTGCGAGACCGTCGTCCACCTTAGGCGCAACTAGCCACTTAATCATTGCTCAGAAAAATCATTGGGAAATCGAGCGTGGCAAGCGGAGGTCTTCGGGGTATAAGACGGCTAATCGTATGCCGCCTATGAAAGGAACCCTCATGCCCAGCGTTGCCGTTCTCGCCGCCGATGGCTTTGAAACTATTGAATGCTTGACCATGGTCGATGTCATGCGTCGCGGCGGCGTGCGCGCCACGCTCGTCTCGATCATGCCCACGCGCGAGGTCGTAAGCTCGCTGCAGATCCCCGTGACCTGCGATGCGCTCTTTGATGAGATCGACTTTGACGAGTACGACTGCGTCGTGCTACCCGGCGGCCTACCCGGTGCCACCAACCTGCGCGCCGATCAGCGCGTCTGCGACGTGGTCTGCGAGTTCGCCGCGACCAAGCACGTCGCCGCCATCTGCGCCGCCCCGTTTATCCTGGGCGAGCTCGATCTGCTCGAGGGGCGCCACGCCACGTGCTTCCCTGGCTTTGAGAAAAGCTTCCCCGAAGGCACCTATACCGACGAGAAGGTTACGCAAGACGGCAACATCATCACCGCCAGCGGCATGGCCCAGTCGCTCCCCTTTGCGCTTGAGCTGCTGCGCACGCTCGCCGGCGACAAGGCCGTCGAGAAGGTCGCCGAGGGCATTCAGCTATGATTTTGGCTTCGCAATCACCGCGCCGCATCGAGTTGATGCACGAGGCGGGCTATGACATTCGCATCATTCCTGCCGATATCGACGAAACGCCGTTTGATGGCGAGGCCCCGCTTACGCTCGTTGAACGCTTAGCACGCGCAAAAGCCGCCGCCGTTGCCACCGAGCATGCCGAGCCCAATGAGCTGACGGTCGCGGCCGACACCATCGTCACCTTTGACGGCAAGATTCTGGGCAAGCCGGCAACCGAGGACGAGGCGCGCACCATGCTCCGTGAGCTTTCGGGCCGCACGCACCAGGTCGCAACCGGCGTCTGCATCGTTAAAGCAGGCGATACGGCTGCCCCGCATGCCGCCGAGAGCCTGTCCTTTGTCGATGTGACCGACGTAACGTTCTACGAGCTCACCGACGAGCAGATCGAGCACTACGTCGCCTCGGGTGAGCCCATGGACAAGGCCGGCGCCTACGGCATTCAGGGCACAGGAGGACGCATGCTCGTGCACGATATTTCGGGCGACTTCTATAACGTGGTGGGCCTACCCATCGCCCGCGTCGCGCGCGCGATTCAAAAACTCTCGTAATTGCATCTGGCGCTGGGTATCCCCCGGCGCCTACAATTTTGGCGTACCGCACGGATCCCGACCGGGCATAAGGCCCGGCGGAAAACCGATAGGAGTTAAACATGGATACACTGCTCGAGGCCATTGACGTCTGCGATGTCGATGGCTTTTGCTATGGCAACTATACGGACGAGGAGGCCGGCACCGGTTGCACCGTAATCGTGGCACCCGAGGGCGCCACCGGCGGCGTTGACGTTCGCGGCGGTGCTCCGGCATCGCGCGAAACCGACCTGCTGCGACCCGAGAACACCGTCGACAAGGTCCACGCTGTCTGCCTTTCGGGTGGATCGGCCTTTGGCCTCGAGGCTGCAAGCGGCGTCGCTCGCGAGCTTGAGAGCCGCGGCATCGGCCTTCCCGTCGGCCCCACGCAGGTGCCTATCGTGTGCTCCAGCTGTATCTTCGACCTCGCCTTTGGTAACCCCACCGTTCGCCCTGACATTGAGGCCGGCATCGCCGCGGTGCGCGAAGCACTCGACAACACCCCCACCAGGCTCGAACAGGGCAACGTGGGCGCCGGCACGGGCGCTACCGTGGGTAAGCTCATGGGCCCCGCTACCTGCATGAAGGCCGGCCTTGGCGCTGCCGCCGTGGCGCTCGGCCCCATCAAGGTGGGCGCCGTGGTCTCGGTCAACGCCTGCGGCAACGTTGTCGACCCCTTCACCGGCGAGTGGGTCGCCGGTATGCGCGCCGCAGCCGATAGCGACCAGATTGTCGACATGGAACTCGCAGCCTTTGCCGCCGCCGGATCCATGCAGATGCCGCTCGACCGCACCAACACCACCATCAGCTGCATCGTCACCAACGTAGAACTCACTAAGGCACAAGCCACCAAGGTCTCCCAGATGGCCGCAGACGCCTACGCACACGCCATCCGTCCCACGCACACCACCAACGACGGCGACACCATCTACACCCTCGCCAGCGGCAAACTGGGCGCCCAGGCAAGTGCCGCCGTTCCCCTAGACCTGCTGGGCATGCTCGCAGTAAGGGCCTTGGAAACCGCCATCGTAAACGGAGCCAAAACCGCCAAAATCTCCCACGGCATCCCCGGCGCCGCGAAGTAGCCTAACCTGACCGGTTGCCCGGTGGGGCTTGGTTATGTTTGCTGCTCTACAGTCCCGGCTCGCACGAAGAGCACATTAAGTGCTCTTCGGCTCGTGCGGAACTCGCGACAAACATAACCAAGCCCCACCGGGCAACCTACCAACCAGATTCTTTTCAGACCAGGCCCCTGTGTACCGCGCGT
>CABSUD010000149.1:0-4270 GCA_902480795.1 uncultured Collinsella sp.
GAACGGAGTTTTGCTCATGGTTGTGGCCGCGGCGGTGCTCGCCTGCGGCTATCTGGGCTACGGCCGCTGGTTGGCCAACAAGTGGGGCGTTGACAAAGAGGCCCTCACGCCGGCCAAGCGTATGAAGGACGGCAAGAGCTTCTCGCCCGTCTCCGCCTTCACCGCGTTCTCGCACCAGTTCAGCTCGATCTGCGGTGCTGGCCCTGTCACGGGTACGATCGTCGCCATGGCCTTTGGCTGGCTGCCTGTCGTGCTCTGGGTCCTCATCGGCGGCATCTTCTTTGGCGCCGTCCACGACTTTGGTGCCCTGTACGCTTCGATGAAGAACAACGGCAAGTCGCTCGCTCAGCTCATCGAGAAGTACATCGGCAAGACCGGCCGTCGCCTGTTCCTGCTGTTCTGCTGGCTGTTCTGCATCATCGTCATCGCCGCCTTCACCGACATGGTCTGCAAGACGTTCATGTTCACCCCGGCCGTTGACGCTTCTGGTGCTGCTACCGGTGCCATCGACTTCACCAAGTCCTATGCCGCCGGCTGCGCTGGTACCATCTCCATCCTGTTCACCTTCGTCGCTATCGCCTTTGGTTGGGCCCAGAAGAAGTTCAACCTCACCGGCGCTGCCGAGTTCGTCACCGGCGTTGTCCTCATGGTTCTCATGTTCGCCGTCGGTATGCAGTTCCCAGTCTACCTGGATAAGTTCCAGTGGTTCGCCGTCGTCATGGTCTACCTTGTCTTCGCTGGCGCTATGCCCATCCAGATGCTCAAGACTCCGCGTGACTACCTCACTTCCATCATGATGATCGTCATGATCGTCTGCGCTGTCCTCGGCATCGTCGTCCTGGGCGTCAACGGTCAGGCCACTATCACCGCTCCGGTCTTCACCGGCTTCTCCACTGCCTCCGGCATGATGTTCCCGGTCCTGTTCGTCTCCGTCGCTTGCGGTGCTCTCTCCGGTTTCCACAGCCTCGTTTCTTCCGGCACCTCTTCTAAGCAGGTCGAGAAGGAGCAGGACGCCGTCAAGGTCGGTTATGGTGCCATGATCGTCGAGTCCTTCGTCGGCATCCTTGCCATCATCGTCGCCGGCATCATGTTCTCCGACATGAACACCGCCGGTACCGGCGCCCTCAACGCCGGCGTCGCTTCCACCCCGTTCCAGATCTTCGCCGCTGGCATCTCCCGCGGTATGCAGGCCTTCGGTGTTGACGGCACGCTCGCTACCGTCTTTATGACCATGAACGTTTCCGCTCTGGCCCTGACCTCGCTCGACGCCGTCGCCCGCATCGCCCGCACCTCGTTCTCCGAGTTCTTTGCCCAGACCAACGACGCCCTGGCCATCGAGTCCAAGGCCGGCTACATGAAGGTCCTCGGCAACCCCTGGTTCGCCACGGTCGTCACCCTGCTTCCCGGTCTCGCCCTCGCTTTTGGTGGCTATGCCAACATCTGGCCGCTCTTTGGTGCTTCCAACCAGCTGCTCGGCGGCATGACCATGATCACCCTCGCCGTGTTCTGCAAGTGCACCGGCCGCAAGGGTTGGATGCTCTACGTGCCCGTCGTCTTCCTGCTCTGCTGCACCTTCACCTCGCTGGTCCAGAGCGCCATGGGCTGTATGGCCGCTGTCCAGGCTTACGGCTTCTTCGGCACCATCCCGGCTACCGCCACCACGGCCGCCGTCTCCGTCGCCGCCACCAAGGGCCTGCAGCTTGTCTTCGCCGTCCTGCTGATGGTCCTGGGCCTCATCGTCGCCGTCAACTGCCTCAAGGAGCTCTTCGGCAAGGAGGCCGGTTCCATGCCCGACGAGGAGCCTGAGTGGTCCGAGATGGGCAAGGCCGAGTACGGCCGCGCCGCTGCCGCTGAGGCTCCTGCCGACGCCGAGGCCGCCAAGGCTTAGTCGACCTGACGAGTTGAACGTCACATCTATATGACTCGGAAAGACCGGGTCCGCGACTTCGCGGGCTCGGTCCTTTTTTCATGCAAAAGCGGGTGACGCTCGAGTGTTCTCGCAGATGTTTTGCGTGGATAAGGGCGCGCGTTGTACCATATAGACGTATATGTGTACATATGAAAGGGGCCCCGTGGCCAAGACGGTATATTCCGATAACCAAAATAATGTCGATGCCCTGGCTGAGCGTCTGAGCAGCCAGACGTCGCTTTCTGCCGAGCGTGCCAAGCTGGTTGCCTACGACCTGCTCTGCCGCAAGGCGCTCAAGATTAAGTCGAGTGCGCTGGCGCAAATTTTTCGCTCCGTCGATAAGGAATGTGACACCAAGGCGATGCGCGATGAGCTTATCGCGGCAAAGATCGTGACCAAGATCGAGGGCAGCGGCATTAACGGCCGCCCGGCGTTCTATACCATCAATGCCGAGATTCATGATGCCCAGGAGCAGCCTGTCGAGGATTCCGTTGAGGTTCCTGCTGCGGAAGAAGTTGCCCCGCGTGAGCATATCGATACTGACGAGCTGCTCGATGAGCATGTCGTGCGTGCCTTTACCGCCAAGGCGGGTCGAGGCGGCTTTGGCGGAGGCGGAAAGCGTGATGCGCAGCGCCGCGCCCAACAGGAACGCTTCCGTCGTGCTGTGGCTCAAAAGGATGGGGCCGTTACCGAGGTTGTCGAGAACGAGCCTGTCGCCGAGCCGCAGGAGCCTGTGAAAGAGCAAAAGTCCGCTGAGCCTCAGGAGCCCAAGCGTCGTCGCGGTGCGCATTTTAAGGCCGAGCAGCAGGATGTTGTGCGCGATGCCGAAGAGGCTGCCGAGGTTGCGGACGATTCCGAGAAGCCGGCCAAGAAGGCCTCAGACTCGTGCCGTCCCGGTCGCGGCTTTGCAGGTCGCGCGTACCCCGTAAAGCGTCAGGAAAAGGTTAATCAGGTTCCGGAGGCGCTGGCCGAGAAGGCCGTGAAGCCTGCCGAGTCGGAAGTTCGTGAACAGAAGCCTGTTGATGAGCAGACTGCGTCCGATACGGAGACTCAGGGCCAGCAACCCGCGGTTGAACAGACGGGGGAGGGTGCTTCGAGCAAGCCTCGCCGCCGCCGTCATCGTGGCGGCCGCGGCTCTAACGCTCAGGATGCCGCCGAGAATGTAGCGCCGCGCGACGAAGATGCGAAGGTGGATGCTCCGATGGAGCAGCCCAAGCGTCAGCCGGCGAAGGAGAGCAAGCCCGAACGTTCGCAGAAGCAGGCGTCTACTTCGAAACGTGGGCGCAATGTCCAAGGCGATTCTAAGCGTAAGTCTCAGAAGAAACCCGAGTCTGCCGCGGCAGATACGGCTGCCCAGCAGGCTGAGTCGACTACCCATGGCGAGGTTTCGGCGTTTGCCCTGGCCCGTGTTCTGGGCAGGCAGCTGCTCAAGGTCGTCCCTACGCCTACGGCGCTCTCTAAGATCAAGGAGCAGCAGACACAGATCGTAAAGGTCGAGGGCAAGGACGGCAAAAAGGCTCCGCAGCGCACTCAGCACAACGAGATGTCCAACCGCAAGATTGCCGAGGAAATCGCAATCATTCAGGCTTGGATCGAGCAGAACCGAGGTGCCGATACGCCGGTTGCCTCGCGCCGCCAGCGTGCCTACCAGATCTTTAACGACGAGAAGGCTTTTGACGGCAAGCACGGTGAGCGCCTGATCAGACGTATGACCGAAAAGGGCATCAGCATGCAGGCGATCAAGGTCGCCCCCAATCGCCCCGTGCACTTTACGGGCTTCTTTACGCTGGGCGCCGACAAGCCGTTCATTATGGTCGAGAACCTGGACACCTACGACGAGATCGTCAAGCTGCTGCGTGGCCGCAAGCACGCTAAGCTCTTTGGCATCAAGGTGGGCGGCGTGATTTTTGGCGGCGGATGCAAGGCGAGCGTCTTGCATGCCCTGGACGATTATCTGGCCGAGATTGGCTATCGCTTTAACTACGTCTACTATGTGGGCGATATCGACCGCGAGGGCGCGCGCATCGTCGAGCAGGCTCGCAATGCCAATGTGGTTGAGATTCGCCTGCATGCCGGCATGTACCGCGCCATGCTCGCCGAGCATAGGCGTCGCGTGAAGGCCGGCGGCGAGTGTGAGCCCGCGGCTGCCAACCAGGGCGTGCCGCAGAATCTGGCGGCGACGATCAAGGATCTGCCCATGGTTACGCGCGTGCAGTTCCGCAATGTGCTGCGCGAGGGCGCGCGCATTCCGCAGGAGATCCTGATGACCGCCGACTATCGGGATGGCGACTCGGGAAGCTTCGCATTTTCATCGCCTCACGGACAGAGGGGCGGTCAGAAGACATTTCTGCGGCCCATCTG
>CABSUD010000150.1:0-4226 GCA_902480795.1 uncultured Collinsella sp.
AGATGAGGCACTCAAAGCCGTCGTCGCCGTTGTTGCCGGTGCCTGTGACGACAGACGTTCCGAGCGGCGTGGCCTCGGCGTCCAAAAGCGTGCGGCCACCGTGGTTCTCGAATCCCACAAAGGGCTCAGCTGCCAGATCGGTTTTGACGGCTACGTTGCCGATCAGGCGATCGGAGCCGCGTACGGTTTCGGCGGCAATGACCCCCAGACCCTCGATGCGATCTTCGCCCATATAGTACGAACGGCCGAGCAGCTGATAGCTGCCACAGATGGCAAGCAGCGAGCCGCCGTCCTCAACATAGGATGCGACCTTGTCTTTTTGAGCGAGCAGTTCATGTGCAACCGCCAGCTGGTCGCGGTCGGAGCCACCGCCCATCATGACGATGTCGGCGTCGGTGAGATCGAGCGTCTCACCCATACGGACCTCGTCCACGCGCACGGGAATGCCACGCCAGGCGCAGCGGCGCTCGAGGGCGATGACGTTGCCGCCGTCGCCGTAGAGGTTAAGGGCATCGGGATACAGGTATACGATGCGCAGCGGGCGCGAAAGCTCGACTGGCGCGATGCCGACGGGGACGGCACTGCCATCGGCACACGTTGCAGCGCGGGTAGCAACCGTGGCTGCATCGGCACCCTTCAGCCCATCGAGTTCTTTGACCAGCGGCGGGAAGGCCGTGTAGTTGGCGACGGCGTAGAAGGTGTCATTGGCGGCCTCGTCTGCCACGGCGCCAATTGCCTGCGCGACGTCCGAGATAATCGCGGCATCGATGCCGGCGTACTTGAGACGCACCTGCATGTCGTGCGCGCGCGTGCCTCCGGCAAAGGCGACAAGACCCGGCGTGTCGGCGATGCGCTCGAAGTCGACGTCGTAGATCCACGATACATCGTGTCCGTCGGCGTCGTTGTCGTTGAGGAAGAAAGCGCAGAGTCTGCCGCCCGCCGTCTTAATGGACTGGATCTGTCGATCGAAGCCTACGGGATTCTTAGCCAGGTTGGCCTCGACGGTGCGGCCGGCGATATCCCAGCGCCCCATACGACCACCGGCGGGCACATAGGCATCGAGCGTGGGCTGCAGAAACGCCGTATCCACGCCCAACTCGTGCGCGGCAAAGAAGGCGGCGGCAACGTTGTAGACCATGTACAGGCCGTTGTAGCGTGTGGCGATGTGTGCGGCAGCCGCGTCGGGCGCAGATCCAAAGACCAGGTCAAAGCCGTAGCCATCGCGACCGAGTTCCACATTCGTTACGCGGCGGACCAGTGCGGGGCGTGCCCAACCGCACGAGGGGCAATGATAGGCACCGAGTTGACCATACTGTACGTAGTCGTACTCCAACGGGGCGTTGCACTGCGAGCAAAAACGCGAGTCGCTAATGCGGTCAGACTCGGTGTCGGTGGCGCCATCGATGCCAAAGGCAATACACACGTTGGGAACGCGCGCGGCAATCGAGGCACACAGCGGGTCATCGGCGTTGTAGATGAGCGTCGTTGCCGGCGAAAGCTCCAACGCGTGGGCGATGACCTCCTGGGTGTGATCGATCTCGCCATAGCGATCCAGCTGGTCACGGAACAGGTTGAGCAGCACGAAGTACGTCGGCTTGAGCTTGGGCAGGACGCGCACGGTGTAGAGCTCATCGCATTCAAAAACGCCCACGCGCTTGCCGCCGGCTCGCTTGAGGCCGCTGCGCGCCTCGAGCAGTGCGCCCACCACGCCCGGCTCCATATTGTTGCCGGCACGGTTGCACACCACGGCAGCACCGCTGGCAGCAACGGCGTCGGCGATGAGGTTGGAAGTGGTGGTCTTGCCATTAGTACCCGTAATCACCACGCTGCGGTCGACAAGGCCAGCGAGGTCGCTCAGCAACTCGGGGTCGATCTTCATGGCGATGCGGCCGGGAAGCACGCCGCCCTGGCGTTTGAGGACGGAGCGCAGCCCCCAGCGGGCGATATCGCTCGAGGTGCAGGCGAGAGATGAGCGGAGGTTCATGAAGCCGTTCCTAACATAGATGACATGGTCGGGGCGATCGCGTCGCTAAAAGCCGTAGCGGCGCGCAAATTCCTGGGCAAGCTGCGATACATCTTCGCAGGCGTTGGCCCAGGGGGCAAAGTCGGGGGTGTCCGAGATAATGCCGTCGGCTTCCCAAACCGCCTGGTGCGAGAGGTCCCAGGGGTCGCGTGGCTCGGGTCGGCAGGGAAGGTACGGTGTCTGGTACATGGGGTTCAGTAAGAAGAACGCACCGCCCTCGCAACGGTTGGCAAACTCACGCAGCGCGCGTGTCGCCGGGCGCATCTTGTTTGTTTTGAACAGCAGAATCGTGCGGGCGAGCAGATACCAAGGAGAGTTCTCGAGCGCGTCAGCCCCGATCTCTTCCTCGAGCTGGTGGGCCAGGGCAAAAAAGCCGTCCTGGTCTTCCAGGCGAGCGAGGGCGAGCAACACGGTGCCTGCGGCTCGGGTGGGGTAGCCTTCCGCCTTAAGGACGCGGCGGGCGTAGTTGGCGGCAGCGCGGTAGCGGGCGCTCGCCATGCACAACTGCGAGATGGCCTCGAGCGTATGAAGCCACCCGATAAGAGCCGGCTCGCTCACGGTAAGGTCTGCTGCGGTGACACCATCGGCCAAAACATTATTGGCCCAGTAGTGCGGGGCTTCCATGTCGAACCCGGGCACGCTTTGCTGCAGGTAATCGGCCGTGGTCGCCTCGAGCTTCATCAGGTCGCCCAGGCAGGCGTCGACGGGCGTGTCCGCCAAAATGATGGCGAGCAGCTGGGCATCGAGGACATGCGCATCGATGCGGACGATCTTGAGCAGCTCATCGCGCATATCGTCGAACAGGCGGTTGCGCGTCTGCTCAAACTCCTCGTCGCTGCCCATGTCCTCGATGCGATGGAGCTCGTCGAGCAGGTGGCGATGAACACCGGCATAGGACAGCAGCGCCTGGGCATGCTCGGACTGCGCATACTTATGAGGGTTGACGTTCACGTCGTTATGGACAAGCTCGCGTGCTGCATCGGTGAGCTCGGGGTGCGACGCCAGATAGGTGCGCTCCAGGTAGGCGGGGATGTAGACGCTCGGATCCATTAGAGGTCTCCTCCCTTAAATGGAAGCCCCTGCTCGGCCGCGCGCAGGATGCGCTCGTCGATCTGGGAACGCACGATGTCGTTGGTGGCGACCCAGGCGGCAAAGCTGGCGTTGTCGGGGGCGCCCAGGCCCTCCTGCAGCACCGGCGTCGCCTCGGACAGCGCAAGGACAAGCTCGTCGGTGGAGCCCACGCCTACGTTGACGCGGGCATAGACGCCATCGGGAAACTCGGTTTGGAAGTAGAGTGCCTCGGCTGCGTGCGGGCACGAGCGTGCAAGGATGCGCAAGTAGTGCTCGGCACCCTCGTAGTCCAGCTCGCGCCAGGCAGCGCTCATCAGCGCGATGAGCGTCCACGGGTCCAAGTCGCGCTCCGCATCCTTGGGACGACGGCGCAGCGGCGTGTTGGCGAGGTACGGCACGGAGTGTGCGGAGCGAAAGCGCTTGAGCTCCTCGGCAGGGTATTCGAGCTTCGCCATGGCGAGCATCGCGGTGTGCCGGACACCAGCGGGATCGTTGGGGGCAAAGTCCAAGCTGCGATTTGCGGCTTCGAGCGACATGCGGTAGCGTCCGCTAATGAGGGCGCGTGATGCCAAGGCGGCAAGCCAGCGCAGGTAGGGGCGGCGCATAAGGTCGCCTGCGGCCTCGCGCTCGTAGGGGTCCTGCGCCGAGGCGATCTTGAGCGCCAGATCGTGCTCCACCTCGTCGCACTTGGACACCAGATACTGCACGTATTCCTCGTTGGATTCGGCGGTGAGTGCCGTCAGCATGCGCTGGGCATCCCAGTTGGCCGGATCGAGTGTGGCCGCCTCGCGGAGCATGTTCTCGGCAGCTGCCTCTTCCTGCTCTGCCTGGGCATCGTCAGGGATAAAGGGAATGCGGTAGTCGACGGCCTCGACTACCTTGGCAATCAGATGCCCGGCGCGGTCGCGGTCGTGCACGATGAGCGGTGCGGGGTTGCGGGTGAATTGCTCCATCAGACGCTCTACGGCGGCACCGTCGGTGAGCGGGATATTGTCGCGGCGCAAGGCCTCAAGAACGAGGCGATGGCAATCCTCTTGAATGGGGTCGAATGCCATGGGGCCTCCTTTGCTGCGGTTAGGGTTCAAATGTCTCTATATAACGTCCTAGTTTACCCGCATGTGACGTGCCGGGT
>CABSUD010000151.1:0-4146 GCA_902480795.1 uncultured Collinsella sp.
AATTATATGGGAAATTAAAGGTTGGATCTTCAAATTCAGCATTCTCTACATTGATATTGACATCCTCGATACTACCATCATTAAAGTTTACCAAAGCATCCTTAACGTCAGCAGAACCCTTAAGAGTAGTGCCATCCGACATAGAGAGTACATATGAAAGGGTTATATCACCATCCAAATCCAATCCAAAGAGATTGAATGGAGCTACTATACTCTTATCCTCTGCATTGACTGTAACCTCAGATACAGCAGAAACAGGAGTATTGGCTACACCTGAAACCATATTGTAGCTTGAGTAGGCGCCAGTAAGGATTACATAACCTCCCTGTACAGATAAATCTTTACCTTCGGCATTCTTAGCTGCTAAATCGGGCGTAGTCAATGTGAGTTTACGCGTAAGACGCTTCATAGCTATAGTGTAACTCTGGCTATCACCCGTCAAGTCTGTCTCGGTAGCTACACCATAACAGAACGCATCAGGATTGCCGTTGATGGCATTTGCATCGTTTACCATAAAGGTGGAAGCATCTACAGTAGCTCTTGCCTCAGCAACTGTAATATGACTGGCGCCATTATAGCATCTGAATGTATAATCATTATTACTCTTCAAAGTAAGCTGCTGGGTGTTACCACTCACCGTGCCATATAGATTCATTGCGTAACCGGATTGTAGTGTAGCCACTTTATCCACAAGATACAAAAAGGCCGCAGCCCACATGAGCCACGGCCTTGGACACTTTGTCACATTGCGCGATACTGACCGATCGCTCGGTATTTTTCATAGCGAAGATTGGTGAGCTCATCGGCATCGAGCGCACCCAGCTTGTCGAAAGCCGCGAACGCTGCGGACATCACGGCGTCGGCGATCTCCTCGTGCGACAACCCTTCGTCTTTAACGATGCCATCGATAATGCCCAGCGATAGCAGGTCGGGGGCCGTGAGCTTCAACGCCTCAGCGGCCTCCTCTGCGCGATCGGTGTCCTTCCACAGGATCGATGCGCAGGCCTCGGGGCTTACCACCGAATAGGCAGAGCTCGAGAGCATAAGAATGCGGTCGGCAACAGACAGCGCCAGCGCGCCGCCGGAGCCGCCCTCCCCCGTCACCACGGATACGACCGGCGTCTTAAGACCGCTCATCTCCATGAGGTTTTGGGCGATCGCCTCGCCCTGGCCGCGCTCCTCGGCACCAATGCCGCAAAACGCGCCCGAGGTATCAACCAGACACAGCACCGGACGACCAAACTTTTCGGCTTGACGCATCAGACGCCGTGCTTTGCGGTAGCCCTCGGGATGCGCCATACCAAAGTTGCGGTGCATGCGCTCCTTGGTCGTGGTGCCGCGCTCGATGGCGATAACCGTCACGGGGCGTCCGTCTTTCCAGCCAATACCACCCACCACGGCGGCATCGTCGCCAAAATAACGGTCGCCATGCAGCTCCACAAATCCATCCAGCCCCAGCAAGATCATCTCGCCCGCCGTGGCACGGTCTGCCGAGCGGGTCTGCTTGACAATCTCGAGCGCCGTCTTTGGTGCGGGCGTGCGCTTAAACAGATGTCCCAGCTTTTTGCCGCGGCGACCCGTATGCACGATCTCGTGCGGCGCGCCCAGGCCAGGCGCGTGCCCCTCGTGCAACGCCAGCAGCTCGCCCACCGCAAGCGCGATCTCGCCACGCGGAACGACCGCATCGCAAAAGCCGTGCTCCAGCAAAAACTCGGAGCGCTGGAATCCCTTGGGCAGGCGCTTGTGCATGTTCTGCTCGATCACGCGCGGGCCGGCAAACGCCGTCAGGGCATCGGGCTCGGCCAAGATGATGTCGCCCTCCATGGCAAAGCTCGCAGTCACGCCGCCGGTCGTGGGGTCAGTGAGCACCGTGATATACAGGCCGCCCGCCTCGCTATGGCGCCTAACCGCCGCAGAAATCTTGGCCATCTGCATAAGCGATGTCACGCCCTCTTGCATGCGTGCACCGCCCGAAACGGTAAAGCCGACAACTGGCAATCCAAGCTCGGTCGCTCGCTCAAATGTGCGACAGATCTTCTCGCCCACCACGGAACCCATCGAGCCCATCATAAAGTCGGCATCCATAAAGAAGAGTGCCGTATCGCAACCGCAGATTTTGCCCCTGCCGCACACAACGGCATCGCGCTCGCCCGAACGCTCGCTCACGCTCTTGAGCTTGTCGGCATAGCCGGGAAACGAGAGGAAGTCCTCCGACGCCAGATTGGCATCCCATTCCTCAAACGTGCCCTCGTCGACCGTCATGCGCATGCGCGCGCGACCGCTCACGCGAAAGTGTTTGCCGCAACGAGGACAGACCTCGAGGTTGTCGTGCAGGCGCGCCTCATCGATCACGCGGCGGCACTCCGGGCACTTGATAAACACGTGGCGCGCGGGAAACTCGGCGCACGACTCGGTTATCGGCCCCTCGAGGACGTTAACCGTCTTCGCTTTTCTATTCATCAGCATAGAGATGCCCCATCAGATCGGTGTGATACATGCCCGACAAGAACTCGTCGTTTGCCAGCACGTCGAGCTGAAGCTCGCTGTTCTCGCTCACGCCCTCGATCACGAGCTCGCCCAGAGCCGAGC
Source organism: uncultured Collinsella sp. (assembly GCA_902480795.1). GTDB lineage: Bacteria > Actinomycetota > Coriobacteriia > Coriobacteriales > Coriobacteriaceae > Collinsella. The sequence continues at coordinate 2,590 of CABSUD010000151.1, forward strand.
GCATCTTGCGAATGGCGCCGTCGCGCGTAGGCGCACACACGATAAGCTTGCCGAGCATGGAGTCGTAGTACGGCGGAACGTTCGCACCGGTAAACATGGCGGAATCCCAGCGCACGCGCGGACCACCCGGCACACGCAACGCGGTGACCGTTCCGCATGATGGCAGAAAGTCCGGCGTTTCGGCATTGATGCGGCACTCCATGGCATGGTTGCGGACCGGCATGTCCTCCTGCTCAAAGGGCAGAGGCTGGCCGGCTGCCACGCGCAGCTGCCACTTGACCAAGTCGGTATCGGTCACAAACTCCGTAACCGGATGCTCCACCTGCAAGCGCGTGTTCATTTCCATAAAGTAGAAATTGCCGTCATCTGAGTACAGAAACTCAATGGTGCCGGCACCCTCATAGCCAACGGCACGAGCCAGGTCGCGCGCGGCCTTGTGGATGCGCGCGCGAATATCATCGCGTCCGTCGAGGCACGGCGCGGGGCTCTCCTCGATCAGCTTTTGGTTGCGGCGCTGCACCGAGCACTCGCGTTCGCCGAGCGAAAACACATGGCCCTGCTTATCGGCCATAATCTGCACCTCAACGTGGTGCGCCGGCGCGACGAACCTCTCCATGTAGCACTCGCCGTCGCCAAAAACGGCCTCGCCCTCGGCACGCGCCTCGATGAACGCCTTTGCCGCATCTTCCACGCGCTCGACCTTGCGAATGCCGCGACCGCCGCCACCTGCACGCGCCTTAATAAGCACTGGGCAGCCAATGCGCTCGGCCTCGGCCGTTGCCTCCTCGGGGCTTTTGAGCAAATCGCAGCCCGGCACGATGGGTACGCCCGCCGCGGCAGCCGTTCGACGCGCGGCGTCCTTGTCGCCCATGCTGTCGATCACCTCGGCCGAGGGGCCAACAAACACCAGACCGTACTTGTCACAGTCGCGCACGAAGCTCGCCTTCTCGGAAAAGAAACCGTAGCCAGGATGGATCGCCTTTGCCCCCGACTTCACGGCACAGGTGAGCACGGCATCGTCGTTGAGGTAGCTCTCGGCAAGACGCGGGCCGCCGATGCAATACGCCTCGTCGGCAAGCTGCACGTGCAGCGCGTCCGCATCGGCCGTGGAGTAGACGGCGACGGTCTCGATGCCCATATCGCGGCACGCGCGGATAACACGGACCGCGACCTCGCCGCGGTTGGCGATGAGCACTTTGTCGAACATGAAGCCTTCCTTATCTTTCGTGCATGAGTGCAAAAGACATATCGGCGCGGCAGCAAACCTCACCGTTGACGCTCGCAGTACCCGTCGCAAAGCGGAACGGCCCGCGCGCACGCGTGATGGAGCACACCAGATCCACCGTGTCGCCCGGGCGCACCGGGCGCTTAAAGCGCACCTTGTCCAGACTCGTGTAGAACGGCGTCGCGCCGCGCGCCTCCTCATCGCCCATCAGCAGCACGCAGCAGTTCTGGGCGAGCATCTCGCACTGAATCACGCCAGGGCCGCAGCTATCTATCGCAATCTTATAACTCAATTATATCGTCCTCTTTTCCATTATATGTAGTATTCAATAC
>CABSUD010000152.1:0-4116 GCA_902480795.1 uncultured Collinsella sp.
TTGTGGATGCCGACAAAAAGACACTGACCGATCCCACCGAGACGTCTGCCTGTCTGGGCGGCATGGCGGCATGCAACGCCTCCGGCGCCCGCAGCTACGCTTACGGCCCCATGCGCCCACATATCACGGGACTCCACGTCGCGCTGGCTGATGGCGATTTGCTTGAGCTTCAGCGCGGCGAGGCTTTTGCCCAGGGCCGCCACCTGTCGCTCGTGACGGCAGCGGGCCGTGCACTCGAACTCGATCTTCCCGGATATACCATGCCCAAGACAAAAAATGCCTCAGGCTATTTCGTTGCGGACGAAATGGACGCCATCGACCTCTTTATCGGTGCTTGCGGCACGCTCGGCGTTATCACCGAGCTCGAGATTGCCCTGCAGGCGGCGCCTGCGGTCGTTTGGGGTGTGAGCTGCTTTTTCGATAGCGAAGACAAGGCCGTGTCCTTTACCGATTCCGTGCGCCCTGTCCTGTCCCATGCGGCTGCCATCGAGTACTTCGATGCTGGCGCCCTGGATATCCTGCGTCGTCAGCGCGAGCAGTCGACGGCGTTCGCCTCGCTGCCGTCGCTCGACAAAGAGGCCAAGGTCTGTGTCTACGTGGAGCTCGACTGCGATGACGATGCCCAGGCGACTGAGGAGCTGTATCACTTGGGGTGGGTACTGGAGCTTGCGGGCGGCAGCGACGATGCGACATGGGTCGCGCGCACCGAGGTCGATCGCGAGTGTCAGCGATTCTTCCGTCATGCGGTGCCCGAGAGCGTCAACATGCTCATCGACGAGCGTCGCCGCACGGATCCCACCATCACCAAACTGGGCTCGGACATGTCGGTGCCCAACGCACGCTTGGGCGATGTCATCGCCCTTTATCGCCGCACGTTGGCCGAAAGTGGGCTTGAATCTGCCGCCTGGGGGCACATCGGTAACAACCATCTGCATGTGAACATTCTGCCGCGCGATGCGCAGGATTATCGCCGCGGCGGAGAACTCTTTGCCCAGTGGGCTTCCGAGGTCACGGTCATGGGCGGCGCCGTCTCCGCAGAACACGGCGTCGGCAAGATCAAGGCGGGCTTCTTGGAGACGATGTACGGTCACGAGGCCATGGTCGAGTCGGCGCGGCTCAAGCTCCAGCTCGATCCTGCCGGGCAGCTGGGTCGCGGTAACCTGTTTTCGGAGAAGCTCTTGGATGAGCTCGTCCAGAAAGGGGGCGCGTGAAGATGAGCGATTTCCATATGGTGGTGTGCGTCAAGGCCGTGCCGGGCAGCACCGAGGTCAAGATGGACCCCAAGACCAATACCATCGTGCGCGATGGCAAGCAGGCGGTCATTAATCCCTTTGATGCGAGCGCTTTGGAATGCGCGCTGGCGCTGAAGGACGACTTTATCGGCTTTGGCATGGATGTGCGCGTGACGGTGGTGTCGATGGGCATCCCCGCGACCGAGTCGCTGCTGCGCGACTGTATCGCCCGCGGTGCCGACGACGCGCTGCTGCTGACCGACCGAGCCTTTGCGGGCGCCGATACCCTAGCCACCACCTATGCCCTCAAATGCGGTATCAAGGCGCTCGATGAGGACTTCGACCTGCTCATCTGCGGCAAGATGGCGGTGGATGGCGATACAGCCCAGATCGGCCCCGAGCTTGCCGGTGCCTTTGAGATCCCCTGCGTGACCGACGTGAGCTGCGTGCAAAGCGCGGGCTTTACGACGTGTGGCTCGCTGGCGCTCGTTCACGGATGCGATGCCGGCGAGGAGACGGTGTACCTTGAGATGCCGTGCGCGATGACGACCGCCAAGGAGATTGGCCAGTTGCGTATGCCGAGTATTGCCGGTATTCGCGCGGCAGAGGAGGCGGACGTGCGCGTGGTCAGTGCCGCCGACGTGAACGCCGACCCCGCGCGCTGCGGCCTTGCCGGCTCGCCGACACAGGTCGTGCGATCGTTTGTGCCCGATCGCGACCAAACGTGCGAGACCGTTGACGGAACGGCGTCCGAGCAGGCGGCGAAACTTGCCAAGATCATCGAGGGGATGGCATAGATGAGCGGACTGATTATCGATAGCGAAGCCTGTATCGGCTGCGGTCGCTGCGTTCGCGCCTGTGCCTCGGGCGGCATCGTAGTGGAAGGCGAGCGGCCCAACCGTTGCGCCCGCGTAACCGACGGCTGCATCCTATGCGGCGGATGTGTCGACGCCTGCCCCGTCAACGCTATCTCGATCGAGCGTGACGAGGCCGCTGGTGCGGTGGACCTTGATGCATATCGAGACATTTGGGTCTTCGTGCAGACTGACGAGCACGACGCCGTGGCTCCCGTGGCCTACGAGCTCATGGGCAAGGGGCGCGAGCTTGCCGATGCTCGCGGCTGCCGTCTGGTGGCACTGGTCGGCATGAGCCCCGAGGGCTCGCTCGGGGACCTGGAACATCTGGTTTGCGCGGGCGCCGACGAAGTCCTGGCCTGTCGTGACGAGCGTCTGCGCCAAAACGATGCGGAGGTCTACGCCCGCTTGATCTGCGATTTGGTAGCCGAACGCAAACCCGAGGCAATTCTGTACGGCGCGACCGCTTTTGGCCGTGAACTGGCACCCGGCGTTGCTGTGCGTTTGCAGACGGGCCTTACGGCTGACTGCACCGTACTTTCGATGGATACGGAGACGGGACTGCTGCAACAGACGCGTCCGGCGTTTGGCGGCAACCTGATGGCCACCATCGTCTGCCCCAATCATCGTCCCCAGATGGCAACAGTTCGTCCCGGCATCTTTAAGGCGCCCGACTTCGACTACGGCCGCTCCGGCACGATCACCCAGATATCGCTTGCGGATGATGCTAAGGCTCGTGTCGAGATCTCGATTCCCGCCGAGGAGTGGGGGCAGCGGGCCTCGATCGCCGATGCCGAGCGCTTGGTCGTGGTGGGCCGCGGCATTGGCTCCAAGAAGAATCTGCCCCTGATGCGAAGGCTCGCCGAGGCTCTGGGAGCCGAGCTTGGTTGCACGCGACCTGTCGTGGAGGCCGGCTGGTTGGAGTATCGCCATCAGATTGGCCAGACCGGCGTATCGGTTTCGCCCAAGCTTCTCGTGAGTATCGGTGTTTCGGGCGCCATCCAGCATCTTGCCGGCATCGGTGGGGCGGAGTGCATTATCGCCATCAACGAGGACCCGGATGCCCCCATTTTTGGTGCTGCCCAGTACAAGGTTGTTGGGGACGCCGTCGAGGTCGTCGAGGAGCTGCTGGCCCAGCTTGAGCGCTAGGCGCGCGCCAGCCAGTCGCGCATCTCGTTCTTTAGGCACTCCCAGGTCGCTTGCGTGGTGGGATTGGTAAAGGGGCGCGTAATGCCAAAGGGTGCGTCGAGCAGGCGGTAGATATCGCCCTGCTCGCGCGCCAGCGCGCGGCTCGCTGGATAGACGAGCTCAAACATAAAGCAGATGAGACCCACCAGGTAGTCTGCGGGCTCGTCGCGTTCATCGCGTGCGACGCAGCGGCGCTCGTCAAAGGCAGCGAGATGACCAAACTTAAAGCGACTTGCTAGAAACGCGTCCTCATCCACTTTGAGGATGGTGTCGACGGTGCTGTCGGCGATGGTGCGCATAATGTCGATCTTGTCACCATCGCGCACGATATCGCAGAAGTACCGTGTACGCTCGTCGAGTTGTGCCGGCAGGCGAAAGTCGCTGTGATAGGCGATGCTCGCTCGGATGAGCTCGTCATGCGCACCGGTTTCGATAAAGTCACGGATGTTTGTCGTGGCGGGTGCATCGGCGGGATTCTCGCCAAAGAGGACCTCGATGCCCAGCGCCGCATGGCTCATGCTCTCGGCGTCCTTAAAGGTGTCCCAGCGTCGCAGCTGCTCAAAGCGGCCCATATCGTGTAGCAGGCCGCAAAGCCATGCCAGGTCAATATCTTCTGACGACCAGCCCTGCTCGCGCGCTACGGCATCGCATGCCTCGGCCACGTGGTACGTATGCTCGATTTTGAGCGCGATGCGTGGGTTGGTGGCGTCGTAGGCATCGGTGTAGCTTTTGAAGGCCGCGCGCGCCCGGTCTCGATCGATAGCTGTCATAATGACTTCCTAAAAAGTTGTGTCTTTCGATCCGGTGGCAATTGTAGGTGAACTCGGTTGCTGTCGGATGAT
>CABSUD010000153.1:0-4094 GCA_902480795.1 uncultured Collinsella sp.
AAGCGCGTCTCCGCCACCGACGTCAACAAGGGCGCGGAGGACTACCTGCAGCGCCGCTACAAGGCCCTCGTCACCATGACCGACCGCTGGTTTGGTAGGCTCATCGACAAGCTCGAGGAGCGCGGGATGCTGGACGATACCATGGTCATGGTCACCACCGACCACGGCTATTTCCTGGGCGAGCGCGACTACATGGGCAAAAACTACATGCACCTGTATAACGAGCTCGCGCATCTGCCGTTCATTGTGCACTTCCCGGGTAACGCCCGCGCCGGCGAGCATGCCCGCCAGCTCACTCAGGCAATCGACATCATGCCCACGGTGCTTGAGGCCCACGGCTGCGAGATTCCCGCAGATGTGTGCGGCACCTCCCTCGTGCCGCTCATGACGGATGCTGACGCGCCCACGCGTGGCTACGCCCTGTACGGCGTGCACGCCATGACCGTCAACGTCACCGACGGCCGCTACACCTACTTTCGCGCGCCGGTCGCCGGCAACCAGCCGTGCTTCGAGTACACCGCACTGCCGCACACCATCCGCAAAAAGATGGGTTCGGACTGCCCGGAGGAGATTGAGTGTGGCCGCTACTTCAAACGCACCAAGTACCCGCTGTTCAAGATCCCCTGTAAGAAGCCGGCCCAGATCGAGGGAGCCACGCCGCTCGCCGAGGTCGAGCAGACGATGCTGTTCGACCTTGAGAGTGACTACGGCCAGGTTAATAATCTCGCCGGCAAGGACGACCACGCCGAACAGCGCATGATTGACCTGCTGCTGCGCGGCCTGGAGGAGCATGAGTCCCCGGCCGAGCAAAAGGAGCGCCTGGGCTTGGCCTAAGATTCATGCGGTGATTGTGCGGGCCGGATGCGCCGCCTCGGGTAAGGAGGTGGTTTCCGGCCCGATGAGTGAGGGCTAGCCTGTGCGAAGGGGGGTATGTGCCATGTGCGCGAAGCATATTGGCTTTTTGATAAAACCGGCATCGAGTGCTTGCAACATGCGGTGCAGGTACTGCTTTTACTGCGATGTCGCTGCTCATCGCGAGGAGCGGAGCGCCCGCGTCATGGGCGAAGACGTGGCAAGTGCCATCATCGACCGTGCACTCGCCGTGGCGAGTGATGCGCACATTTCTTTCGCCTTCCAGGGCGGCGAGCCCACCCTGGCCGGCCTTGACTTCTTCCATTCGTTCGTCGCGCGGGTGGAGGAGCGCCGTGAGAACCAGCGGGTGAGCTGGGCGTTGCAGACCAACGGCTACCTGATCGAAGAGGAATGGGCCGAGTTCTTCCGCGAGCACGGGTTCCTCATCGGAGTCTCGGTTGACGCTTATCGCGACCTGCACGATTCGATGCGTCCCGATGCGCACGGTGCCGCTACGTACGCGCGCGTCATGAGCGGCGTTCGCCTGCTGCGCGAGCGCGGCGTGGACGTCAACATACTCTCGGTCCTCACCTCGCAGATGGCGGCGCATCCACAGCGCGTCTTCTCCTTCATCAAGCAGGAGAAGATCACCCATATCCAGTTCATCCCGTGCCTGCCGGGCCTCGACGATGAGCGGGACACGTTCTCGCTCGACCCGCGTGCCTTCTCCTCGTTCTACCGCCGCTTGTTCGACTTGTGGTTGCGCGAGCTCGGTGCTGGGCGCTATGTGAGCATCTGGCTGTTCGAGAACGTCATGCAGATGGCGCTCGGGCAGTTTCCGTCGCAGTGCGGTATGCTCGGCCGCTGCGCTCCGCAGTTCGTGGTGGAAAGCGACGGTTCGGTGTATCCGTGCGACTTCTATGCGCTGGATGAGTACCGCGTGGGCGATATTCGCGTCGATTCCCTTGAGGCAATGGCGACCTGTGAGACCATGCGCATGTTTTTGAACGAGCCGCGTCGCGATTGCGCGCGGTGCGCCGATTGCCCCTTTGAGGGCATTTGCCATCGCAACTGCAAGCGCCTGAACATCGCCTATTACGATGCGGGCTACTGCGGGCTGCGTGAGTTTTTGGAGTACGCCTATCCCGGCCTGCAGCGCGTGGCTCGCATGTTCACGCGGCGCTGATCCTGCCCGGGTTTTGCCTCGTCGTAGTTGTGTGGGGCTCTGCGCCCCTCCCGCCTTGACCACTCAATCTTCATCCCGTTCCCGTGAGTTTGGAGTTCCCTATGCCCCAGCAACCCAACGTTCTCCTTATCATGTGCGACCAGATGCGCGGCGACTGCCTGGGTATCGACGGCCATCCGGACGTGCAGACGCCCTACTTGGACACGCTCGCCGCCGACGGCATGCTGTTCGAGAACGCCTACTCCGCCTGCCCGAGTTGCATCCCGGCGCGCGCCGCCCTCTTTTGCGGCAAGACGCCCGCGGGCACGGGCCGCGTGGGTTACCAGGACGGTATCGCGTGGGAGTACGACCATATGCTCGCGCAGGAGATGCGCGACGGCGGCTACCAGACCGCCGTGGTAGGCAAGATGCACGTGCATCCGCCGCGTTTGGGCTGCGGCTTCGAGCACATGCGCCTGCATGACGGCTACATCGGCCACTACCGCAAGGCGAACCTGCCGTACTGGATGCACCAGAACGTCTCCGACGACTACATGCGCTTCCTCAAAAATGAACTGGGCGAATTCGCCGACGTGAACGGTTCGGGCGTTGAGAACAACTCCTGGATCACCCATCCCTGGGCCTACGAGGAGCGCCTGCACCCCACCAACTGGGTGGTGGACGAGTCCATCCGCTTTTTGGAGACCCGCGATCGCACGCGCCCGTTCTTCCTCATGACGAGCTTCGTACGGCCCCACCCGCCCTTCGACGCGCCGCAGACCTACTTCGATCTGTACCGCGACATGGAGCTGCGCGCGCCTGCCGCTGGCGATTGGGATGACGCCGATGCCACCGAGCGCGATGGCATGATCTTGGACAGCGTGCACGGCTGCCGCGACGCCGAGCTGCGCCGCGAGGCCATGGCGGGCTATTATGCCTGCATCACACATATGGACCACCAGATCGGCCGGCTCATCACGGCGCTCGAGAACGACGAGACCTACCACGACACCGTGATCGTGTTCTGCTCCGACCACGGCGAGATGCTCTTTGACCACAGTCTCTTTCGCAAGGTGTTGCCCTACGAGGGCTCCGCGCGCATCCCCTTCATCGTGCACGTGGGCAAAAACGTCGATGTGCCGGGCGGCGAGCGCGTTCGCGGCGTGAGCGAGAGCACGGTGGAACTCATGGACCTTATGCCCACCATCCTCGAGGCGTGCGACCTGCCCGTGCCCGAGGGCGTGGAGGGCGCCTCGCTCATGGGCGAGCTTACCGGCGCCGCGCCGCTGAACCGTGCATACCTGCACGGCGAGCACAGCGGCAGCCGCGAGCAGTCCAACCAGTGGATCGTGACCCCGCATGACAAGTACATCTGGTTCACACGGACCGGGGTGGAGCAGTATTTCGACCTGGACGCCGATCCGCGTGAGGAGCACGACCTCATCGACGCTCCGGAGCGCGCCGCGCGCATCGCCGTGCTCCGTGCCTGCCTGATTGAGGAGCTCGCTGGTCGCGAAGAGGGATATGTTCGTGACGGCGAGTTGGTGGCGGGACGTGCGCCCGCCGTTATGCTTGAGCGCCCCCGGCCCTCGCGCCTCCAACGTTAAGAGAAAGGCCTATCCATGGATATGAAGACGATCGGCATTGTGGTCGTAGTGGTTGCGGTCGGGTTCACCATTTACATGGAGGTCCAAAAGCGCACAACCTTCGCCAAGCTCGAGGCGTACCTGCGCGAGGGCGACCTCAACAACTACCTCAAGGTCCTGAACCGCCCGCTCACTAGCGTGCTGTACCCCAAGTACAACGTGCTTTTCATGCGCTTGAACACAGCTCTTGCCATGGATGACGTCGAGGCATCCGAGCGCATCATCCGCGAGATGGGTTCGCTCAAGATGAGCGAGGAGCAGACACTCGCGCTGGCGGCAAAGGCGTTCTCCTTCTACGTGGAGATCGGGGATGAGCCCCACGCACGCGAGGTGCTCTCCTACCTCGAGGAGCACGGTGATCGCGAGGCTGCGCGTGCCGACCGTCGCACCTATGACGTCTTCCTCAAGGGCTCGTATGCCTATATCGACGA
>CABSUD010000154.1:0-4015 GCA_902480795.1 uncultured Collinsella sp.
CTCTTGTTGGTGATGTTGACGACAAAGCCGATGTCGCCCCAGTCGTCCTTGAACTTCTCGGTGATGGTGATGGTGCACAGGTCGTCATCGGCGACGGTGACGGCGGGTGAGATTTCGATGCTCTGGACGTCGTCGTCTTCGACGGCCTCATCGATCTCTTCTTCCTTCTCGGCGTTCTCGCGATCTTTCTTCACCGTACCGGACAGATCCTTGTCGGACTTCGTAAAGATAATCTTGTCGCCTTCCACCTCGAGGACGAGCTTGTTGTCCTTGAGCTTCAGGTCGTGCGACTCATCTTCGGCAGTAATCGTTACGGTGCTGGCGTCCTTGGCCTCCCATTTCAGGTCGGCGACCTCAAGGAACATGTCGAGGACGCCCGTGCCGTCTTCGTCGAGGATCAGGATACAGTTGAGGCCCCACTCCTTGAGCATATCCATGTACTCATCGGTGAGCTCTTCGCCGTCCAAGGTTCCACCCGAGTACTGCCAGCTGCCGACAAAGTTGGCCTTGGGGTCCTTGCCGCCGCCGCTGCAGCCCGTCAGGGCAAAGGCGAGCGCCAGGACGCATGTCAGGAATGCGAGTACGGACTTTTTGAACGTTGTCTTCATGGTGTCCTCCTTCTTGTGTGAAAACCCATAGAAGCAAATGCGGGGGTGGCGGATCCCCCGCCAATTACCAGATAGAGGGGCTAGGGCCGGGGCGTTCCGCAGTTGCTGCAGAACTTGCCGCCGTTTTCGCTACCGCAGTTGGGGCAGAACCACTTTGCCGGTGCCGGGGCGGGTGCGGGACTTCCGCACTCGGAGCAGAACTTGCCGGTGTTGGTGGCGCCGCAGCTGCAGGTCCATGCGCCGGCCGCAGGCGCGGCGGCAGGAGCCGGGGCGGGTGCCGGAGTCGGCTGCGGGGCGGCCTGCTGCTGTGCCTGGCCGGCGGCGAACAGCTGGCTGGCATTCATGCCGCCCATGCCGCCTGCCATGCCCATGCCCATAAAGCCGGCCATCGCGCCGTTGGGGTTGGCGGCTGCCGCGCGCATCGCGTCGCTCTGGGCGCTGGCGATGTTGGCAGCTGCCATGGTGGGATCGCGCATGACCGCGGCCTTCTGCAGGTCCTTGATCATCTGCTCGTCTTCTTGCGAAGCGGCGATGGAGTTGACGCCAAAGCTCACGATCTCGACGCCGCGCAGGTCGCGCCAGTCGGCCGAGAGGACCTCGTTGAGCGCGCGGGCGAGCTCGGTGGTGTGGCCGGGGATGGCACTGTAGCGGATGCCCATCTCCGAGATCTTGGCAAAGGCGGGCTGCAGAGCGGTGAGCAGCTCGGACTTAAGCTGGCTGTCGATCTTATCGCGCGTGTAGCTATCGGTCACGTTGCCGCACACGTTGGTGTAGAACAGCAGCGGGTTGGTGATACGGTACGAATACTCGCCGTTGCAGCGAACGGAGATGTCGACGTCCAGGCCAATGTTGTTATCGACCACGCGGAAGGGCACGGGCGAGGCGGTGCCGTACTTGTTGCCGATGATCTCCTTGGTGTTGATGAAGTAGACGCGCTGGTCCTTGCCCGCGTCGCCACCAAAGGTAAAGCGGCTGCCGATATTGGCGAACGTCTCCTTGATGGAGTCGCCCAGATTGCCGCTAAAGACGCTCGGCTCGCTGCCGGTATCGAAGACGAACTCGCCAGGCTCCAGCGCGACCTCGATGATCTTGCCGTTTTGCACCACGAGCATGCCCTGGCCGTCGTTGACGGCGATGACCGAGCCGTTGGAGATAACGTTGTCCTCGCCGCGCGTATTGGAGCTGCGGCCGCCGGTGCGCTTGCTGCCCTTGCAGGCCAAGACGTCAGCGGGCATCGATTCGCAATAGATAAATTCTTTCCACTGGTCGGCCATGACGCCGCCGGCAGCACCCAATCCAGCTTTCAAGAGTCCCATGGTGATCTTCCTTTCTCGTCAAAGGCCGGGTGGTATTGGTCAGAATGGCTAGTCGTCCTTGTTGTCCTTCGTGACAACGGTGGTCTCGGTGTGGCTGAAGGTGTCGTGCTTCTCGGTCAGGTCGAGCTCGCCACAATACTCATCGGCATGGGTTGCTTCGTTGGCCGTCTTGAGCTGGCCTACCAGTAGCACGTCTCCGATAATCACGATGATCAGCGGCGCGATGATGTTGATGAGGATGCCCTCGACATCAAAGGTGAGATAATCCAGATCGAAGGCGTTCTCGCCCATAAAGAGAATCTGGGAGAGGACAAATCCGATTACAAAGAACAGCACCGAGGCGATAGCGAGCTTGGGCTTGGAGCAGGGAAGCTCGCCGACCATGCGACCGGTCTGGCCGTTCATGGCAAACAGATAGCTCTTGCCGTTCCACGAGGTGGAAAGCATCCACACGGGGAACAGAGCGTAGTCACTGTCTTCCCAGGTGTAGTCGAGCTGCTTGCTTTCGACCGTGGCATCGTCATATTCGTCGACGACGGTCTCGCGCAGGGCCGAGATCGTGCTTTCCTCCATGCGGCGCTCGGCGCGCGCCTTGCAGGCCTCGCAATCCTCGTCATAGCGGTTGGCGATGTAGCCGGGCATATACGCGACCGAGAACGGGCGCAGTGCGTCGTAGTCAAACGGCTCGATGGCGTCCATGTGGCCGTCGGGCATCTTGGACGATCCGTCGACGGGCACGCGCTTAAACGAGATATTTCCCTTGCGGTAGGCATCGTAGTGGTCGGTGGTCGTGACGGTGCGGTCGGATTCCTCGGTCACGGTCTCGTTGGTCGCGTCAAAGTACACTTCGCCGTCAACGCGGGCGCCGTAGAGCCAAAACGGCACGTAAACGCCTTGGACCTCGTCGATGTGGTTGCCGGTGACAAAGCCCTTGGGCAGCAGAATCTTGCCCTTGTAGTGCTCTTTGAGCGCGGCCATGACATCGTCGCGCCCGAGCTTAAACGGAATCACCAGGTCGGGTGAGAAGTCGCCCGAGAGCTGGACGGGTGCCACGGCGGAGTTGCCGCAGTATGGGCAGGTGGTAACGGCGACGGTGCCGTTCGAGACCAGCTCGGCGCCGCACGACGAGCAGATGTAGCCGGCGTTTTGGGCCAGCTCCTGCACGGCATCGTCGACAGCAGGCTTGGGAGCCGCGGCTGCGGCATCGGCTTTGGTGTCTGCCTTGTCCTGCCGCTCGCGATAGAGGGCTTCGACTTCTTCGACTTCAAAGCGCGAGTCGCAGTAGTCGCAGACGAGCTTTTGCTCGGCACTGGCAAAATGCAGGGGGCCGCCGCACGCGGGGCACTGATAGTTGACGCTCTCGAAGGCCATGATCGGTCCTTTCCGTGCCGGAGGCTATGCGCCGATGGCGCCGCCGCAGTATTCGCAGCGCCCACTGGCATCGGGAATGGTGGTGGCTCCGCAGAAGGGGCAGGTGACCGCGGTCTTGGGGGCCTTAGCGGCCACGACGCTGTCGCGCGTTTCCTGACGCAGCTGCACCAGCGCGTCGCGGACCTCGGTTGCCTGGCGCTTGGCCTCGCGGTACTCGATGGAACCGCGCTGATCGATGGTGGAGTCGTTCACGCACAGGTTGATCTCGGTAAAGTACGGCGTGTTGACGTGAATGGTCAGGTTAAAGTCGTAATCCAGGTCATAGCGCGGCGGATTGTAGCTCTCGCGTTCGCCGTCTTTGGTCTCGCGATAGATTTCGGTGCGATGCTCGTCGATATCCATATCGCAGCCGAGTACCTGCGAAAACTCGATGATGTCGGGATTGGCGTCGCGCCAGCGGCTCTGCGAGGTAATGATCAGCAGGCCCGCGTCTTCGTCGAGCATGATGTTGGTGCGCCCGGCAGAGAGCGTGCGCGTAGGGTTGAACGACGCCAGGCGTTCGGCATTGGCCTCGCGGTAGGTGAGTTGCTCGCGGATATCGTCCGCGGTGCTGGAGCGATAGCCGTGGAAGTAGGGGGAGAGCTTGCCGGCGCACTCTTTGCACAGGTAGCCTTCGCTGATCTTGGTCTTTCCCAAAAGTCCCAGCTCGGTACCGCAAAT
>CABSUD010000155.1:0-3973 GCA_902480795.1 uncultured Collinsella sp.
AGGGCTCCGCGCTTGCCGATTACGGTCGTGCCCTGGGTATTTCGCCCGATGAGATGATGGCTTTTGGCGACAATGAGAACGATCGCGACATGCTCAACGTCGTGGGCCATCCCTATCTGATGGAGAGCTGCAACCCCACCATGCGTGGCGTCAACGACCGCGTCCGTTACGTGCGCACGGTCGAAGAAGAGCTGCGTCGTCTGCTCGCCGAGTAAGTTTTCGGGACATACCTAGAAATCTACTTTTTGTTGCAGAGTGCGGAAAGGTGGATTTTAAGGCATGTTCCAAACGTCTACCGGCAATCGGGGCAGAGACCCTCGAAGATGGTGTAGTGCGACGTGACGTGCCAGCCGATTTGCTCGGATGCTTTGGCGTCGAGCTGTGCATCGAAGGGGAGTGGTACGTCGATGACGCGGCTGCACGAGGTGCAGATGATATGCGCATGCGGATCAATCGTGCGATCGAAGCGGCTGCCGCCCGGCGTCTTGATGGAGAGAATCTCGCCGGCGTCGGCCAAGAGGTTGAGGTTGCGGTAGACCGTGCCGCGGCTGATCTTGTCATCCTGCGCGCGCACGACGTTGTAGATTTCGTCGGCGGTGGGATGGTTATAGCTTTGGCGCACGGCGTCAAGAACCAGCTTTCGCTGCTTGGTATTCCTTCTTTGCACCGCCATGCGCCTCGCCTCTTTTCTATTAACGGTCGTAGGTAAATGATACCGTATTTAGCACACAATACTAATAATGAGGACTGAAACCGTCTTCATTGGCAAGTGGGGTTCGGACCTGGGCGTCTACGAGGCGAAAACGCGTTCCCATGCGCTCGTAGGAGGCATGAAGTGCCTCGAGATGAGATAGGAAATTTGCCGGAGCTCCCTGTATCTCCATCTCGACTGAGCCGTCTTCCATGTTACGCACCCAGCCGGTGAGTGCGCGTGCCTGCGCGAGGTTGGTGTTGGTAAAGCGAAAACCAACGCCTTGGACTTGCCCCGCCCAGCGCAGGAAATAGCGCAGGGGAGTGTCTTGAGTGGCCTCGTCGCTTGCGAGCACGGTAAGCCTGCGGCGCAGCTCGAGCTCGACGTTTGATGGTTTTTGAGGCTCTCGACTGCCGCCGGTGACGCTGGAGAAGAACGTATCGAAGAGGCCCATCGCTATGCCTGCTTGCCTGCGTCGGCCGGGAAGGTTATGCCGGCCTGCTGACGCACGGCATCCATGATGCGTAGTGAGACGAGCGTGACATCGCGGTAGTGGCCAAGCTCGTGGCGTCCCGCCGGGGTCTCCCAGATCTCTTCCTTGACGTTATCGATGCCGCCGATGGCGGTGATGAAGTCCGTGAGCTCGTATTCCATAGTGTTGCTCGATTTGGGCAGGTCGAGCACGCGGCCGTTATCGCCCTGTTCGCGCGGCGCCTCGGTCGCCGAGCCGCGTACGACGTCGCCGCGATAGTCGATGCGGACGTTGCGGGGCGTGGACAGATGGTCGATCTGGATAGTGCCACGCTCGCCTTCGATCTGCGAGGGCAGTAGGTCATTCGTAATTTTGGAGTGCGCGAGCTCGACGGAGATTCGGCCACCGCCGTAGCTGGCGAGGATGGAACCGCAGCCGTCGATGGGGCCGTGCGTGAGCTGTCGCGTGGTGGGGTCGAGCAGAGTAGCCATGCTCGTAAGGCCGGAGGGCATGCCGAAAATCTCGACCATGGGCTCGACGGTGTAGACGCCAATATCCATGAGGGAACCCGATGCCATATTGCAGTCGAAGATATTGGTGGCGCGTCCCGCGAGAATCTCGTTGTAGCGCGAGGAATACTTGCCAAAGCGCAATGAGGCGCGGCGGATGGGGGCGATTTCACCCAAGGCGTCCTCGATGGCGTGGAAGGCGGGATCGTGGAGGGGACGCATGGCCTCGAGGGCCACGACACCAGCTGCCTCGGCAGCGCGGAAGACCTCAAGCGCTTGCGCCTCGGTGGCGCAGAAGGGCTTTTCGACGATAACGTGCTTACCGCCGGCGATGCAGGCGAGCGCCTGTTCGTGATGGAGTGCATTGGGGCTGCCGATGTAGACGGCGTCGACGTCGTTGGCGGAAGCGAGCTCGTCGAGTGCGGTGAAGTTACGCTCGCCGCCGTGCTTAGCGGTGAAGGCGGCGCCGCGATCAGCATCGCGCGAGAGCGTGCCCACAAACGCAGCTTGGTCGTTGGCGTTGACGACCTGGATAAAGTCGTCGGTAATCATGGATGTGCCGATGGTCGCTATACGCAGCATGTATCCCCCTCGTGCCGTTCGGTTTACAGGATGAGTGTAGCGCGAAGGGGCAGGAAATAGCGTGCGAAAACGCCGTTACAGGTCGCTCTCGTTAAAGCCAGTGTCGATATCGAGGTTGCTGCCGTCGGCCGCCCTGGTGGCAAGCTCGTCGCAGCGCTCGTTGAGCTCATGGCCGGCGTGACCCTTAACCCAGATGAACTCAACCTTGTGCTTGCTCTTTGCGGTGAGCAGGCGCTCCCACAGATCGCGGTTCTTGACAGGCTGCTTGTTGGCGGTCTTCCAGCCGCGTTTTTTCCAGCCGTCGATCCAGTGCTTGTTGAAGGCGTTAACGACGTACTGCGAATCGGAATGGACTTCGACGTCGCAGGGGCGGTTGAGCGCCTCGAGTGCCACGATAACGGCCATGAGCTCCATGCGGTTGTTGGTGGTCTTGGCGTAGCCGCGCGAAAGCTCAGAGGTGAAGGTCTTGCCGGCGGGGTTGGTGTATTTGAGCACGGCGCCGTAGCCGCCGCGTCCCGGATTTGATCGGGCCGAGCCGTCGGTATAGATGATGACCTTCACATGGTTCCTTTCGTTGGGTACGTTTCGTGTGAGTGACCATTGTAGCGCCATGCCCGCCGGGGGCTAGCAATCTACGATTTCTACCCCGTCTTCCGACAGTTGGTTGGCATGGATGATGCGGTTGAGTTCGTCGAGGTATTGCTGCAAGAGGGGAGAGGGCTTGCGATCGTCGTGCATGATGTAGCCCACATGCATCGTCGGGGCGTCTGCCAAGGGGATCGAGGCCATGCCCCGCTGCATTTCGCTGGAGAGTACGCCGGTCGACAGCGCATAGCCGTTCGAGGTGATCAGCAGGTTGGTGAGCGTGCCGCGGTCAGAGACTCGAATGTTGCGATCGCAGGGGATGTAGCTAAACGGCTCCTCGGCGTAATAGAAGGAGTTTGAGGTTCCCTGCTCAAAGCTGTAGCGCGTATAGGGCGTAAGGTCGGCAAGGGACAGCTGCGGGCGGCGGGCAAGCGGGTGGCGCTCACTTACGAACACGTGGACCTTTGCATCAAAGAGGTGATGGAAGCTTGCTCGGGCATCGGTAAAGGCTTTCTGTAGGACACGATCGTTAAAGTCGTCCAGATACAGGATGCCGATGTCGCTGCGAAACGCGCGGACGTCATCGATGATCTGCGACGTGGTGGTCTCGCGCATGATGAACTCGAACTTGGTGTCGCGGCAGCGCTCGACCACGTTGACAAAGGCCTCGACTGAAAAGGCGTAGTGCTGGGCGGAAATGGCGAGGCGGGCTTGCGGGGTGCCGCCGTCCTCGTAGCGGGCCTCGAGCATATCGGCCTGCTCTACGACCTGGCGCGCATAGCCCAAAAGCTCGGTGCCATCGTTGGTGAGCGTGACGCCGCGGCTGGAGCGCGTAAAGATCTCCAGGTGGAGTTCCTGCTCCAGGCTTTTGACGGCGTTTGAGATGTTGGACTGAGCGGTATAGAGGCGCTGAGCTGCGGCGTTGATCGAACCGGACTCTGCCACGGCGATCAAAAAGCGAAGCTGCTGGAGGGTCATCGGCGCCATCCTTTCGAGTGTTATCTATAAAACCGATAATAGGTTAGCGCTTTTAAGTGATTGACCGAGCGAAACAATGCTCGTACTATTCAAAACACACAAAGGCGGTAGGTAATTAAACCGACCACGGAACCGGGATGCGAAAGGAGGCCCGCA
>CABSUD010000156.1:0-3971 GCA_902480795.1 uncultured Collinsella sp.
GCGAGGCGGGCTTTATTCCCGTCACCAACGACGGAAAGGGGAGTGAGTAGCGTGGAAGCACAGGAAACCCCCCAGATTGAGCAGGAGACCCGGGTGCCCAAAAAGCGTGAGTTGGCGTTGGTGTCGCGCAGCACCTATCTTAAGGAGAAGGCTCTGCAGTGGATCTTCTTTGCCTGCGCGTTCTTGGCGGTCGTCACCGTCATCCTGATTTTTGTCTTTACCACGTACTCGGCGCTGCCGGTCTTTACCGACATCGGCCTGGCGGACTTCTTTAGCTTTACATGGGCACCCTCTGAGGGCCACTACGGCATTATGTCGCTGCTGGCTGGCTCTGGCCTGGTGACGGTCGGTGCGCTCGCCATGGGCGTGCCCCTGGGTGTGGGTACGGCCGTGTATCTGGTCGAGATTGCCAGCAAGCGCGTGCGCAAGCTCATCAGCCCCGCCGTCGACCTGCTGGCGGGCATCCCCTCCATCATCTACGGCTTCTTTGGCATGGTCATCATCCGTCCGTTTATCGCGCAGCTGACCGGCGGTCTTGGCTTTGGCGCGCTGACGGCGTGGTTCGTGCTCGCCATCATGATCGTTCCCACCATCACCACGCTCACCATCGATGCCCTCAATTCCATTCCCATGGGCATTCGCGAGGCATCCTATGCCATGGGTGCCACCAAGTGGCAGACCATCTACAAGGTCGTGCTTCCTGCAGCCAAGCTGGGCATTGTCGATGCAATTGTCTTGGGTATGGGGCGTGCCATCGGTGAGACCATGGCCGTGCTCATGGTCGTGGGCAACGCCCCGGTCATTCCGGATAGCATCTCGAGCCCCATCTCGACGCTCACGAGTCAGATCGCGCTCGACATGAGCTATTCCTCGGGCCTTCACCGCTCGGCTCTGTTTGGCATGGGCGTGGTCCTGTTTATCATTTCCGCGGCATTGGTGGGCATCGTCCGTCTGATTTCCAAGAAGAAGAGGGGGTAGGCTATGTCCGATTCCGTTGACACGACGGTCGATACGACCTCGTCGCGTGAGCGCATCAAGCGTGCCCTTTCCCATGGCAAGAAGGGCCGCATCAACAAGGATCTGTCCAACAAGATCATGCTCGGCGTGTTTCGCGCCGCGGCCTATATCACCACGCTGGTGCTGATCGCCATCATCGCCTACGTGGTCATCAACGGCCTGCCGCATATCTCGCTCGACTTTATCTTTGGCTGGCCGCAGGGCGTAAACGCCGAGGGCGGCATTTGGCCCACGATCGTCTCGACCATCTACGTGACGGCGCTCGCCATGCTCATCTGCACTCCGGTTGCCGTCTTGGCTGCGGTCTATCTGGCCGAGTACGCCAAGCAGGGCAAGGTCGTCGACATCATTCGCTATGCTGCCGATGCCCTGGCCTCGGTGCCCTCCATTGTTATGGGCCTCTTTGGCTACGCCTTGTTTGTCGAGGCTATGGGCCTGGGTCTTTCGATGGTTTCGGCCGCCCTGGCGCTGGCGCTTCTGATGCTGCCTATTGTCATGCGTACCACCGAGGAGGCAATCCGCGCCGTTCCGCGCTATATCCGTTGGGGTGCATATGGCCTGGGCGCCACCAAGTGGCAGGTCGTCTCCAAGATCGTGCTTCCTTCGGCTTTTGGCCGCATCGCCACCGGCATCGTGCTTGCCATCGGCCGCGCCATCGGCGAGACCGCCGTGGTGCTCTACACCATGGGTCAGGCCATCAACCTGCCTATTTCGCCGCTCGATTCCGGTCGTCCCATGACCGTTCACCTTTATCTGCTTGCCAATGACGGCATCAACATGAACGCAGCCTACGGCACTGCGCTTTTGCTGATGGCGATTATTCTGGCCTTCAACCTGTTTGCGCGTTATCTGTCGCGCAAACGCCGCTAGTTAAGGAGTCCCATGTCCGTCTATCAGTCCGCTCCCACGCCGGAGCAAGCGGCCATCACGGCCAAGGATTTCAACTTTTGGTACGGTGACTTTCATGCGCTGACGGGGCTCGACCTCAACATCGCCAAAAACGCCATCACCTCGTTTATCGGTCCTTCGGGCTGCGGCAAATCGACGTTTTTGCGCTGCATCAACCGTATGAACGACCTGATCGAGGGCACCCGCGTCGAGGGCACCATGACGCTCGACGGCAACGATATCTATGCCGAGGGCGTCGACCCGGTCGACCTTCGCCGTCGCGTGGGCATGATTTTTCAGCAGCCCAACCCGTTCCCCAAATCCATCTACGAGAATGTCGCTTTTGGCCCTCGTCTGCAGGGCGTGACTAGCAAAAGCGACCTCGATGACATCGTGGAAGAATCGCTCAAGCGCGCCAACCTCTGGAAAGAGGTATCCAATCAGCTCAACAAGGACGGCTTGGCGCTCTCGGGCGGTCAGCAGCAGCGTCTGTGCATTGCGCGTGTGCTTGCGGTGCAGCCCGATGTCCTTCTGATGGACGAGCCCTGCTCCGCCATCGACCCCACGTCCGTCTCCAAGGTCGAGGATCTGATGGCCGAGCTGGCGCCCGAGATGACGATCATCATCGTCACGCATTCTATGCAGCAGGCCGCTCGTATTAGCGACTACACCGCATTTTTCTTGCAGGAAGTTGCCGGCGAGCCCGCCACGCTCATCGAGTATGGTCAAACCGACGCGATCTTCACCAGCCCGGTGGATTCACGGACGGAAGACTATATCACCGGCCGCTTTGGCTGATCGGTGCGACTAGTCCCAAGCCGATCGGACTTGGTCCGGTGCGTATTCACTGTGCGGGCGGCATGACCGCACCCAACTGATTGGAGTGAACCATGCGCAAACTGTTTTCCCGTCAGCTCATCGAGGCCCGTCACGAGATGCTGAGCATCTACGAGGCGGTAGACCTAGCGCTTCACGACGCCGTGAAGGCCTATGTGACCGATGATCGCAAGCTCGCCACCAAGACCAAGAAGCGCACGCTTTCGATTGACGCGCGCTGCGCCAACTTGGAGGCCGTGTGCTACAACCTGATCGCTACGCAGTCGCCGGTCGCCTCCGACTTCCGCTTGCTGCAGACGATCATCTACGTCGACTTTAACCTGCAGCGCATGACCGATAAGGTTCGCCAGATCTGCCGCGCCACGCGTCACATGGTCAAGGCCGACATCTCGCTGCCCCAGGAACTCGTCGCTACGGTCGAGGCCGAGGCCGAGGCTGTTTACCAGGTGCTGGGTTCGTCACTTTCTGCGCTCGTCACCAACGACATGTCCATCATCTGCAACCTGGCCGGCGAGGACGAGCCGGTGCATGCGGCGTACGAGAAGTTCTTCCGCACCTTTAACCGCATGGACACGGGCGATTTTATGGACGACGACAGCAACTATGACGACCTGCGCCGCGCCATCATGGTCTCGCGCTACCTCGATCGTATCGCCTCGATTTCGATCGATGCCGCCTGCCGTCTGACCTTCCTTTTGACCGGACAGCGTATGACTGCCGGCGATATCGCCCGTACGGACGAGGATGAGCTTGAGAGCATGCGCGTGCCTTCGGGCGAGGGTGTCATCATGAGGCCTGCCGTCGATGCACACTATGTTGCCAAAGTGCCCGCTAACGAGGTGAGCGAGGGTCTCCGCTACCTGCTCGAGCACCTCGAGGACGAGGACGACGCCGAGGACGACGAGGAGTAGGGCGGCCCCGTTCGTCGAAAGATTGTAAATACCTAAGTGAGCGCGGCCTTGCACATGCGAGGCCGCGCTCTTGCGTTAGCATGGGACTACTTGTTTGGCTGTCTGCGGAGGCGATTGGCAATGGATAACTATTTGGACTTGATACGCGCTCGCCGCGAGCAGATTCTCGAACGTTTTTATGCAGCACTCGATCGCGCGGGCCGTCCCCACGATGCCGCGCGCCTGATTGCCGTCTCCAAGACTGTTGGCGTTGATGAGACCGTTGCCGCTATTCAGGCGGGGTATCGCCATTTTGCCGAGAACCGCCCGCAGGAGCTC
>CABSUD010000157.1:0-3968 GCA_902480795.1 uncultured Collinsella sp.
GATTGTACTCGTCAAAAAAAATGACCGACATATCGAGCATGTAGAGCAAAAAGCCCGCCGCGGCCACCAGGCTGTCGCGACGGCGCGTCATGAGCCAAACCACCAATGCCACGGCACTGGTCACCAGAGCCACACCCATGATAATCGTGGTGTAGATATAGAACGCGAAACTCATGCCCGCCTCCCCTGTCTAGATGCCGTGAGGATGTTGACAGATTCTTTGCCGCAAGATTAGACTCACCGATTAAACGTACTGTATCGTTTAGATAAACAAGCTGTGTCTCACCAATGAAAGGAGATGCCATGGCGCCTATCGCACCGCTCAAGATGCTCGTCGCTCCTGCCGCCAAGGCCATCGTCCGCCTGAGCGACTCGCTTACCTACGACGATGTCCCCTGCGCCGCCAAGGTGCGCCCGGACAGTCGCCCATACCTGGGCCATGTTCCCTACTTTGCGCCTAAGCTCGTTTCCGATCCCGAGCACCGCGAACAGTAATCCAAAATGCACCAAGCGCTGCGCAACTCGCGGCGCTTACTGTTTCGGTCCAAAGAAACCTATCCCCCGTGCACCAACGCCGGGATTGTCGACGCTTCGGCCGCGGCGCGATATGAGGCGCGAAACCTCGCCCAATAACAGGCCAATCACTACGCCCGCGAGAATCGGCAACTTTGCCATCTCGGCGGGAGAGCTGTTGAGCGGCACAATCGTAGCGACAATCGAAAGCACAAGCTCTACCACGGGAATCGCAAGTGCCACCGCAAGCACCTTGCCCTCGAAGGGCGCGCGGAACACGCGCAGGCGATCGTCGTATTTGCGCAGGCGCCAAAACGCTGGAAACATGGGGATATAGCTCATGAGCAGAAAGACGACGTTCATCGAGAAGAAGACCCAAAAGACGTCGGAACCCTCACCCAGCGGAATCTGGAGCAGCAGCACCAGGCTGGCGAAACAGCCGTTAATGAGCGCCGAGCCGTTGGGCATGCCGGTCTTTTTGGACACCAACGCAAAGGGACGCGGCATGTTGCCGTGGCGCGCGGCATAGCTCGCTACGTTGTTGACGCCAAAGCTCCAGCAGATCATATTGGCGAACAACGTCACCAAAAAGGCCATGCCCACGATCATCGTCAGCGGGCGGGTGCGCCCCACCATAGCGGCGACTGCGTCCACAATGCCCGAATCGAGTGAAAGCTGCTCGGTGGGAACCGCGGCTCCAATGCCAATGCCGCAAATGATGTAAATTGTCGCAATGGCCACGCCACCGGCAATAACCGCCTTGGGGATATCGCGCGACGGGTTCTTCATCGTGCTGGCAAAGGTCGCGACCACTTCGAAGCCCATAAAGTTGAACAGGATAATCGATAGGTACGTCAACGAATTGGTGTCGCCCAGATCTGGAATGAAGGTCTTAAACGACATGTCGTTGGCAAAGCCGTTATTGCAGGCAAACCAAATGCCGACGATTCCCACCACAGCGGTAATGAGCACCTTGATGACGGCGCCGCCGTCCATGACCCAATCGGCCTCGGCAACCGGCTGCATTGCCATGACCGTGACGCCCCACACAAAGGCAATCTCGATGGCAATTCGGATCCCGAGTGAAAACTCGATACCCCACACCGCATTAATGACACTGGGGAACATGCAGGCGATACTTGCCACCCACAGCGGAAAGTTAACCCAGTAGCACCAAGAGCAACGGGCGCCCCAACGGTCGCCCAGGCCCAAGCGAACCCAATCGTACAGGCCGCCCTCGGAATCGAACGCCGTACCGAGCTCGGCCACCACCAGGCCATAGGGAAGCAAAAACGTAATGATGAGGAAGATCCACCAGAAGAACTGCACGTTGCCCATGGCAGATGCCGGAGCCGCCGCCTCGATGGTAAATACGACGCAGATAACCGAAAGGATGACCTCGATCAGGGAGAACTTTTTACCTGCCATGGCACGCTCCCCCATCAGCAAAAAGGATGGCATCTGTACCGAAGGCGCAGCCCAAGGTAGGGTTGCAGGCCGCGTCACCGGTACAGGTGCCATCCCAAAGAGAGGAGAGGATGCAGTTGTTGGACCAACGCTCGCGAAACAGGCGCGTGTAGATAACGATACGCTGGTACATAGATACTCCGATCAAAACGGTCGCGCTCGCAACCGGGAACTTTCGGCAATTGAAGACGCGTCTGACCTGGGAAATTCAAGCGAACAATTGGCCTAACCCGCAAAAAATCCCAGGCCAGACGCGTATTCAATCAAAGAAAAAAGGCACTCCGATGTGGAGGCAACGGAGTGCCCAAAGAAAACCCAACCGACCAAGACATCAAGCAAATCAACCATCAATGCCCCGAGATGGACCGATCCGCCGATTGTCCAATTGATCGGCTGGGTTTTCGAGGTGCGGCAGATTGCCCTGAAAGAGGAGGGCATAGACCTTAAGGGTCATGCCCGACGAATGAACGGGAAGGTGCCGTGCCTCAGGAAGCCAGACGATTAAGCCGACGGCTCCTGCTGCGTAATGCAGTGGATATTGCCGCCGCCGAAGACGACCTGCTCGGACTGAACGCCAACGCACTTGTAGACGCCCTCGCCCCAGACCTCGTCATAGATCTTCTGGAGCGTGTCGACGGCCAGCTGGTCGTTCTCGTCGCCGTACTGCGGGACGATAACGCCGTGGTTGGTGACCAGGTAGTTCATGTAGGAAGCGATCAGCGGCTCGTCGGGAACGCGCGGCTCGGCGTTCTCGTCGGCGTCGATGGTGTCGCAGGAAGCCTGGTCCATGAACAGCGGGTTCACGGGCATGCAGAGCTTGTAGACCTTCAGCTTGCGGCCCTTGGCGTCAACGGCGTTGGAGAGGGTCTCGTAGGCAGCGTGGCACTGATCATAGAACGGGTACTCGGGGTCGTCGGTCCAGATGCAGGCCATGACGCCCGGGGCGATGAACGTGGCGACGTCGTCGATGTGACCGTTGGTCTCCTCGGGATCGATGCCCTCCTTGACCCAGATGACCTTCTCGACACCCAGGTAATCCTTGAGGTGCTCGTTCATGTACTCGCGAAGCTCCTCGCTCCAGGGCTCGAACTTCTTGTGGTACTTGGGCCAGATGGACTCGGGATCCTCTTCCTCCTCCAGAACCGCAGAGCAGGTGCGGCCCGGGGAAAGCAGGCACTGGTCGGTAACGACGAGGGTGCCCTCGCCGTCGACGGTGATGGAGCCGCCCTCGAGGATCATGTCATCGGGACGATAGCGACGGCAGCCGGAGAGCTCAGCCATCTTAAGGGCGATCTGCTCGTCCTTGTCCCACGGGAAATAGAGGCCGTCGACGAGGCCGCCGTAGGCGTTGAAGTGCCAGTGGTTGGCGCGCTTCTCGCCCTTGCCGTTGATGACGTAGGTGGCGGCGGTGTCGCGGAACCAGGCGTCGTCGGTGGTCATCTCGATGACGGTGACGTTCTCGTCGTTCTCGAAGACGGCCTTGCAGTTGGCATAGTCGACCTGGTTGGCGCACATATAGACCGGGGTGAACTCGGAGATGGCACGGGCGATGGCGGCATACTGCTTCTGAGCAGGCTTGGCGCCGTGGGCCCAGGTGTCGGTGCGGTGGGGCCAGCCCATCCACACGCGATCCTGCGGGGCGAACTCGGCGGGCATAAAGAAGCCGTCGGCCTTGGGGGTGGACTCGGACTCGGTGATCGTACGCATAAGATTTCCTCCAAATCGAACGATCGTTTGCCGCGGGCGGGTTACCCGCAGCCTAAAACCAAGAGATGGTAGGCGCCCGTTCCCCGGCAAAGGTCGGGGCGCCCGGCGCCGGTTTTCACGGAGTCGCACCGGCAAGCGACGACGTAACCAAGTGCGCGGAGACAAAACGCACGAAGGATACGGAAGAGAGATTGGGGTGGGCGGTGGTTACCGGAGCAATAGCTCACACCCACCCCGGGGAATGGTTAGCAAACCTGTCGCTTTGGCACGCCTCCGAAGAG
>CABSUD010000158.1:0-3963 GCA_902480795.1 uncultured Collinsella sp.
CCTTTTTCAACCAATTGACGGAACGCGCAGCTATGCGTTCCCTACTTATGACCAAGGAGCCTCATGGGAGCCGTCCACGTTCGCACGCCTAAGAACTTTGTGCTCGAGGAGCGCCTGGAGCGCTACGCCGATGCGATCGAGACGAACCCCGAGGCCTATGCCGGAGATTGGCGCGAGGCCTGTGCGCCCGCAGGCGGCAAGCCCTTCGAGCACCTTCACCTGGATCTTGGCTGCGGCAAGGGAACGTACCTTGTAGAGCGTGCGGTCCGCGAGCCAAACACGCTCTTTATCGGCATGGATCAGGAGCCCATCTGCATCGCCTATGCCGCACAGAAAATCTGCGAGCAGGAGCTGTCCAATGCACTCGTCCTGCCCCGAGGCGCCGCATCGCTGCCGCAGCTGTTTGCCGCAGGCGAGCTCGATGCCATCACCATCAACTTTCCCACGCCGCAGCCCAAGGCCAAGTACGCCAAAAAACGACTCGTCCATGTCGACCATCTGATGCTCTACCGCCCGCTCTTTGCAGCCGGCGCCACCGTCACGCTGCGAACCGACAGCAAGCCATTGCGCGACTATGCCCTGGGGCAGTTTGCCGCGGCCGGCTACGACACACTTTGGGTAAGTGACGACGTTCGCCGCGACCATCCCGAGCATCCCGAGACCGAATATGAATGCCGCACGCGCGAGATGGGTGCCACTGTCTATGGCATTTGCGCCACTCCCGACGCGCTGCCCAGCGATGAACAGCTCCAAGCGGGCCGCGTGCAGGAGCAAAGCCTTGCCTGCTACCTGCCCGACAATCTCGATGAGCTCACCTATGTACCTCTGGGCATGGAAGAGGCCGTCGAGAACTTTAGAAACCGCGCCCGGAAAGGCAAGAAGCGCCTGCCGCAGGAGTCCTAGGGGCTTCTGATGGTCGCGACGTCGGCAAACAAGCGCAAAGAGGCGCCAGCAAACGGCCCTCAAACCTAAGTGAGTAGACTTTTTTGCAATAGCCAAGCACAACCCGCATAACGAAAACTAAAACCGCAGGTAGAGCCCTTGCGCAAAAGCCATGTGCTCGCGACATCGCAAAAAGTCTACTCACTTAGCTGGCAACTGCACCAAACGGCCGGGCAGAACGCCCATTTCCTGCATTTTCTCGCGCGCTGGCACCCCGCGCCGCCGCTACGCCATAATAGTTGGCGGACAAACGCGAGAGAAAGCAACCACATGGCACAGACCACGACAGATACCGCCGCCAGCACCGTTTCCGGCGCCGGCGCCGCCAGCTCATTCTCGGGCGGCACGGGAACCGAAGCCGAGTTTGGCTCGCTCGGCGCGCTCTCCCCCACCTGGTGGGAGCCCGAGGACGGCAGTGAGCCCGAACCGTGGCTCACGCCCGACCAAGCCTTCGAACGCTTCTTTGAATGGACGAGCGATCGCGGCATTGAGCTGTGGGATCACCAAGAAGAGGCCCTCATGGACCTGGCTGCCGGCGACCACGTCATTTTGGGAACACCGACCGGATCGGGTAAATCGCTCGTCGCGCTGGGCATGCTCTTTATGGGCATGGCACAGGGCAAGCGCTGCTATTACACGGCCCCCATCAAGGCCCTGGTCAGCGAAAAGTTCTTCGACCTGGTACAGGTACTCGGCCGCGATAACGTCGGCATGATCACCGGCGATACGCATATCAATACCAAGGCGCCCGTCATCTGCTGCACGGCCGAAATCCTTGCCAACGATGCGCTGCGCGAAGGCGAGGACGCCGACGTGGGCTGCGTGGCCATGGACGAGTTCCACTACTTTGCCGACCCCGACCGCGGCTGGGCCTGGCAGGTACCGCTGCTCACCCTGCCCCACACGCAATTTATGCTCATGAGCGCCACGCTCGGCGATGTCACCGCCATCGCCGCCTCACTCGAGGAACACACCGGCGCTGCTTGCGACTTGGTTGTCGACGCCCCGCGCCCTGTTCCGTTGAGCTACGACTATGTGACGACCTCCCTCGAGGGCACGGTCGAGCTCGCCATGCGCCGCGGCGAGGCCCCGCTCTATATCGTGCACTTTAGCCAGGATGCCGCCCTTGCGACGGCACAGTCGCTCGCCAATTTTGGCATCGCCAGCAAGGAGCAGCGCGAG
This sequence comes from uncultured Collinsella sp., assembly GCA_902480795.1. Lineage (GTDB taxonomy): Bacteria > Actinomycetota > Coriobacteriia > Coriobacteriales > Coriobacteriaceae > Collinsella. Next base: position 2,125 of record CABSUD010000158.1, read on the forward strand.
GCCATCAAAGCAGCGGCAAAGGGAACGAGCTTCTCGACGGCCTTTGGTAAGATTCTCAAACGCCTGCTTGGATGCGGCGTCGGCGTGCACCACGCCGGTATGCTGCCGCGCTATCGCCTGCTGGTCGAGCGCTTGGCACAGCAGGGCCTGCTGCCCGTCATCTGCGGCACCGACACACTCGGCGTCGGCATCAACGTGCCCATCCACACCGTGGTCCTCACCGCACTCACCAAGTTCGATGGCTACAAGATGCGTCGTCTGCGCGCCCGCGAGTTCCATCAGATAGCCGGTCGCGCCGGCCGCTCGGGCTTCGATACCGAGGGCATGGTAATTGCCGAGGCGCCCGAGCACGAGATCGAGAATGCCAAGCTTATGGCCAAAGCGGGCGACGATCCCAAAAAGCTCCGCAAGATTAAAAAGAAGAAGGCCCCCGAGGGCTTTGTCACCTGGAACAAGCAGACCTTTGAGCGCCTGATCGAGACGCAGCCCGAGACGCTCAAGCCGCGCCTTCGCATCACACACTCCATGGTGATTAGCGTGGTCGAGCAGGGCGGCGATGCCCGCGCCCGCGTACACGACCTCATCGAGACAAGCCTGCAAACGCCCGAGGAAAAGGCCACGCTCGCGGTTGGCGCCGACGAAATCTTCGCCACGCTCATCGATTCCGGCGTCGTCGTTCGCACCGAGGTGCCGCCCGCACCCGACGCCCCGGCTGACGCCGCACCGGACATCGACTATGCGCTGACGGTCGATCTGCCCGAGGACTTCGCGCTCGATCAGCCGCTCTCGCCGTTCTTGCTTGCCGCGTTGGAGCTGCTCGATCCCGAGAGCGAGACCTATACCATGGATCTGATCTCGATGGTCGAGGCAACGCTCGAGGACCCCAAGCAGGTGCTGCGCGCACAGGAGCGCGCTGCGCGCGACCGCGCGATGGCCGAAATGAAGGCTGACGGCGTCGAGTATGAGGAGCGCTTGGAGCGCATTCAAGACGTCACGTACGAAAAGCCGCTCGAGGATTTGCTCGACGCCGCCTTTGACAAGTACTGCCAGGAAGTGCCCTGGGCAAACGACTATCAGCTCTCTCCCAAGAGCGTCCTGCGCGATATGCTGGAAGGCGCGAGCGATTTTAAGGGCTACATTCAAAAGCTCGGCATCGCCCGCTCCGAAGGCATTTTGCTGCGCTACCTGGCAGAGGCCTACCGTTCTCTCGACCGCACCGTGCCCATCGAGAAGCGCGACGAGCGCCTGCGCGACATTATCTCGTGGCTGGGCTTTGTGGTGCGCTCGGTGGACTCGAGCCTGGTGGACGAGTGGGAGAACGCCGGCAACCCGGCAGCCCTCGACGCCGCGCCGCCGCAGGGCATCGACGAGGTCGTGGCGGACCGCCGCGGCTGCACGCTGTTGGTGCGCAACGCGCTCTTCCGCCGCGTGACCCTTGCCGCCCGCGGACACGTGCGCGATCTGGGCGAGCTCGACGAGGACTGGGGCATGAGCGAGGTCCGCTGGCAAAAAGCGCTCGATGCCTACCATGAGCAGCACGAGGAGATCCTCACCGACGGAGATGCCCGCAGCGCCGCGATGTTTTCCATTGACGAGTCCGACGAGAAGACCGCGCACGTATGGCACGTGCACCAGATCTTTGCCGACGAGGATGGCGACCACGACTTTGGCATCATGGGCGATGTCGATCTGGACGCCACGCAAGACGGTGGCGAGGTCATCTTCAAAAACTACCGCGTCGGCTTTATCGAAGACCTGCTCGAGGACTAGTCCCCATGCAAAGCGCAGCGACCGGCTCGTCTACACACGAAAACAGCTAGCGCCGGGGGCATCAAGGTG
>CABSUD010000159.1:0-3947 GCA_902480795.1 uncultured Collinsella sp.
CATTCTTGAGTCTCGCCTCGACAACGTCGTCTTCCGTCTTGGCTTCGCCCGCACCCGCAAAGAGGCTCGTCAGTCCGTCCGTCACGGTCACTTCACCGTGAACGGCAAGCGCGTGGACATCCCGTCCTACCGCGTCAAGGCCGGCGACGTCGTCGCTGTGGGCGAGAAGTTCCGTGACCTCCTCCCCATCAAGGAGGCCCTGATTTCCTCCGAGCGTTTCGAGGTCCCTGGCTGGCTCGAGGTCGATATCGAGAAGCTGTCTGGTAACGTGCTCGCTCTGCCGACGCGTGAGCAGATCAGCGGTGATATCAACGAGCAGCTCATCGTCGAGCTCTACTCTAAGTAGTCCATCCGGGCTGCTGAGGCTGGAGGTAATACATGTCAGAATTCATTAGGCCTCAGGTTCAGGTCGAAGAGATTAACGAGACGTCTGCTCGTGTCTCCGTCGAGCCGCTCGAGCGTGGTTACGGCGATACGCTGGGTAACTCCCTTCGTCGCGTTCTTCTGTCCTCGCTCGAGGGTGCCGCCGTCGAGGCTATTCAGATCGATGGCGCGCAGCACGAGTTCATGACCATCCCTAACATGGTCGAGGATGTCACCGACATCGTCCTGAATGTCAAGGGTCTTGTCTTCAGGGCTCTCGGCACGACCGACGAGGCGACCGCCACCATCTCGGTTGACGGCCCCTGCGAGGTCACCGGTGCGGACTTCTTTATTCCGTCCGAGTTTGAGCTGGTCAACCCCGAGCAGCACATCGCTACGCTCACCGAGGGTGGCCATCTCACCATGAGCATGCGCATCGGCTATGGCCGCGGCTATGTTTCTGGCGAGGCCAACAAGCGCGACAACGATCCCATCGGTGTGATCCACGTCGACTCGCTGTACTCGCCGGTTTCCCGTTGCGCCAAGCTCGTTGAGGCTTGCCGTGTCGGTCAGCACACCGACTACGACCGCCTTGTCCTCGAGATCGAGACCAACGGCTCCATCGCTCCGCGCGACGCCGTGGTCCAGGCTGCCAATATCATCAACCAGCATATGGCCGCCTTTATGAACCTTGCCGAGACCCCCGAGGTCGAGGAGGAGGCTTCGATCTTCGCTCCCGAGGTCACCAACGACAACGCCGAGCTGGACAAGCAGATCGAGGATCTGGACCTTTCCGTCCGTTCCTACAACTGCCTTAAGCGCGCCAGCATTCACTCGGTCCGTCAGCTCGTTGAGTTCTCGGAGAACGATCTGCTCAACATCCGTAACTTCGGTGTTAAGTCGATCGAGGAAGTGAAGGACAAGCTTGAGTCCATGGGCCTGAGCCTGAAGGCTTAATGCTTCGCATATCTTAGGAGAAACTAGACCATGCGTCACAACGTTAAGAAGGGCCTGAAGCTCGGCACCGATGCGAGCCACACCAAGGCCATGAAGAAGAGCCTTGCTAAGGCCCTCTTCGAGAACGACCGCATCAAGACCACCGAGACCCGCGCTAAGGCGCTGCGTTCGGTCGTCGACCCGATCATCACTTGGGCCAAGAAGGGCGACCTGCACTCTCGTCGTCTGGCTATCGCCAAGCTCGGCGATAAGCAGCTCGTTGCCGAGATCTTCGACAAGGCTGCTCAGGGCATGTGGCAGGACCGCAACGGCGGTTACACCCGCATCATGAAGCTCGGCAACCGCAAGGGCGACAACGCTCCCATCGTTATCATGGAGCTCGTCACCGAGCCTTGCACGCCTAAGGCCAAGAAGGCTGCTCCGGCCCCCAAGAAGGCCGCTGCTCCCAAGAAGGTCGAGGCTGTCGAGGAGGCTCCTGCTGAGGAGACCGCTGAGTAGACTTTCCGTCTGCATAGGCTATATTCGAGGGGTACGTTCGCGTGCCCCTTTTTTTGTCGCGATACCGTTGATTGTTTGTTGGGAGCGCCCATGACTGCGCCGTCTGATTTCAATTCGATTCCCGAGCTTGACGCCACCCTTGTATTTCGCGTGGCCTATGACGGCTCGTCGTATAGCGGATTTGCCGAGCAGCCGGGACAGACGACGGTTGCGGGTGAGCTACGTCGAGCCATCGAGACGCTGCTTCGCCGCTCGATCGATCTGACGTGCGCGGGGCGTACCGATGCCGGCGTGCATGCCGTGGCTCAGTACATCAGCGTGCCCGTAACGGACGCTGAGCTCGCTTGTACGCGCCGTAGGTGGCTGCGGGCTATGGATGCCCTGCTGCCCAAAGATATCGCCATAAACGAGGTCTACAAGGCCCGTAAAGGCTTTTCTGCACGCTTTGACGCGCGTTCCCGTACGTATACGTACCGTATTGCCGATCGCGATGCGCGCCCCGTACTGTCCCGCGGTGCCGTGTGGTGGCATCGCTATCCCTTGGATGTTGAGGCTATGTCTGCTGCCTGCCCCGCGCTGCTGGGCGAGCAGGACTTTAAAAGCTTTTGCAAGGTTGCCTCTGCCGTGGGCAAGCCTACGCACCGCTGCGTGCTGCGGGCCGAGTTTGGCCATGAGGTGGCCTTTGGCGAGGACATCCTGACGTTTACCATCGAGGGCAATGCGTTTTTGCATTCGATGGTGCGAACCATTGTGGGCACCCTCGTCGAGATTGGCATGCATCGTCGCGATCCCCAGTGGATGCGCGAGGTTATTGACGCCTGCGACCGTACCGCTGCGGGCCCCACGGCGCCTGCCTGCGGCCTTACGTTTATGGGCGTGGATTACGATCCCGCCGAGCTTGTCGTGCTCGACTAGGGGAGGACTCGGCGCACCGCGCGTCGACACCTGTCATCTGTGAGCTGCGCGTGTGCAACATCTGTTCTTGGCGTGCAATGCAACCGGTGTCTCATTGCTTTTATTGCCGGGGTGTACCATGAACGACAGTTTGATTCACTGCTGTCGAGAGGACGGATAACTTGGTTCGACGTGGCTCGCATCCGCGACTTTCGGTGATCCTTGTGGTAGAAGGTTCGCCCAGTTATGCGATGCGTGCGCTCGAGAGTATCCAGAACCAAGACCTCTACGATTTGCAGATTGTCGTTGTCTGCCGCGATGCTGCGCCCGGTGTGCGCCATTCGCTTCAAGTTGCTGCCGACAGGGACATCCATATTGATTTGATTGACGTCGAGGACGCGAAGCGCGGCGCTTGTCTTCGTGCCGGTTTTGCTGCCTCGCGCGGATCTCAAATCATCGCCATGAACGCCGATGAGTGGTTTGCTCCGCAGGCCCTTTCCAAGATGGTCGATATCGCGTGCGATACTGCGGCAGACATAGTGTTCCCCACGGTGTCGCTCGACCGCTATGATGCACATCGAGAGCGCCATTCGCGCGTCTTGGATGCTACTCATATTTCCATTGATAGTAAATCTTCGATGGTGGCAGGGCTGCCTCAGTTGATTTTAGGCGGCTTGGTTGCTCAAGTCTCTGGCGTGATGTACAGCCGTCCTCTGTTTGAGGCATGCCTTTTGTGCGATAAGGCGTTTCGCACAGTTGGGTTTATGGCGTGCGCGCTCTCGCAGGCACAGCGCGTCTCCGGATGCGGCGACGCTTGTTTCCACGCGGCGGCGCCTAAGCTTACCGATGCCTTTGATCCCACCATGTATGCCAAGGTATCCGATGACACCCGAGCGCTCGACGAGCTTGCGGACTCACTCTCGGAAGCAGATAGCGGTGGTTGGCTCATGCTGGCAAGCCAAAAGTTCTACTTTGCCGGACTGGTCGCCTGCATCGAGAATTTGTGTCTGAGCCCGCATGGGGTGTCATCAATTGAGCGCTCCGCCCGTATGCGTGATATGCTCGAGGCACCCCGAACTCGTCAGATGGTAGCGGCGCTTAAGGATGACCACCGTGGACTTGGTTTGTTGTTTGGGCCAATTGCAAGCGCGAAGCCTGCGCGTTGCGTGATGTATACGCACCTGGCCGCTTTTTTTAACCGGACGGGCGTCAAAACTGCTTGAGACGGCTATTTT
>CABSUD010000160.1:0-3942 GCA_902480795.1 uncultured Collinsella sp.
CAATTGAGAATCGATAAACTGCGCTTGGACGCTGCAAAAAATAAAGGCCGAAGCCTCGGATGAGGGCTTCGGCCTTTTTGTTTGGGGATGAATTATCCCGCAGGTTGAGCATACGTCAGCGAAAACGCGGTTTGTCAAAACCGCGTAACTATTAAAGTTGACGTAAGCCCTCTTCCAGGCCGGTCTTGCTGTCGGTCTTCTCATCGCGCATCTTGATGACGCGGGCGGGGACACCGGCCACGACGGCGCCGGCGGGGACGTCCTCGACGCACACGGCACCGGCAGCCACGACGGCGCCCTTGCCCACGCGCACGCCCTCCAGGACCACGGCGTTGGCGCCGATCATGACATCGTCCTCGATGATGACGGGCGTGGCACTGGCGGGCTCAACGACGCCTGCCAGTACGGTGCCGGCGCCGATGTGGCAGTTCTTGCCCACGGTTGCGCGGCCGCCCAGGACGGCGCCCATATCAATCATAGAGCCTTCGCCAATGACGGAGCCGATGTTGATGATGGCGCCCATCATGATGACGGCGCGGTCGCCGATCTCGACGCGGTCGCGGATGATCGCGCCCGGCTCGATGCGGGCGTTGATGCCCTTAAGGTCGAGCATGGGCACGGCGGAGTTGCGACAGTCGTTCTCTACGTCGTAGTAGTCGATAGAGTCTGCGTTGGCGTCGAGGATTGCCCTGAGCTCATCCCAGTCGCCAAAGACGGTCTTGCCGCGACGGCCGCCGTAGACATGCGCGTCGCCCCAGGCAACCTTCATGCCCGGCTTCTCGCGCACGTACAGCTTGACGGGCGTCTTTTTGGGCGCGGTGGCGATGTAGTTGATAATCTCCTGTGCATCCATCTCGGCTGCGTTGCTCATTTGCTATCTCTCCTTTGGGTGGATTCGGTTGATACCTGGTTAGGCAAACATGACCTGGTCGAACGTATAGAAGCCGGGGTTGCGGGTGACGAGCTTCTGCGCGGCTGCCAGGGCGCCATTGACGAAGATCTGGCGGCTCGTGGCACGGTGCGTGAGCGTGACCTCCTCGTCCTGGCCAAAGAAACTCACCTCGTGCACGCCGGCGACGGTGCCGCCGCGCAGCGAGTGCATACCGATCTCCTTGGGGTCGCGCGCGCCACACATGCCCTCGCGGCCATAGACGGGGTGGTAGCCTGCCTCGGGCTCGGCCTCGACCACAGCGTCGAGCAGCAGCTTTGCGGTGCCGCTGGGGGCGTCGACCTTTTGGTTGTGGTGAGTCTCGACAATCTCGCAGTCAAAGCCGGGCAGCTCACGTGTGGCCTGGGCCACTAGATGACGCAGGGCTGCGATGCCGATGGAGTAATTGCCCGAGTGCATAACGCGGGTGTTCTGGCCCAGCTCACGCAGACGGTCCATCTGCTCGGGGGTGTAGCCTGTGGTGCCCGAGACCAACGCCGCGCCCGTGCGCTCGACATAGGCGACGACGGCATCGAAGGTCACGACGTTCGAGAAGTCGATAATCACATCGGCGACCGGTGCGTTCTCGAGCTCGCTCAAATCGAAACCAATCTGGGCCACGATATCAAAAACGGGCTGCCCAGCGGCATCGACAATGCCTTCGGCGGTAGTGCGGATGAGCGAGCCCATGCGGCCCGTTCCCATAATGACGGTCTTAATCAAGCAGACCAGCTCCCTTCAGGGCATCGGTAAGTGCAGAGCGCGTGTCGTCTGCCATGGGGCACAGCGGCATGCGGTAGTTTGCCTCGATCATACCCATCTGATCGAGCGCCTCTTTGACGGGGATGGGGTTGACCTCACTAAAGAGGGCATTGATGAGCGGCTGGCCGGCAATTTGGATATCGCGGGCACGTGCCACGTCACCGTCCAAATAGGCGCGGCACATGTCATGCACGAGCTGCGGCTGAACGTCGGCCCACACGCTGATGGTGCCCGAAGCGCCCAGGCTCATGAGCGGCACGGTGAGCGCATCCTCGCCCGAGTACATGCGGAAGTCGTCGGATAGCAGGTGGGCGATCTTGGCCGCGTAGGCGACGTTGCCTGAGGCTTCCTTAATACCCATGATGTTGGGGTGCGCGGCCAAGCGCTCTACGTTGTGCTCGCTGATGCCGCAACCGCAGCGGCCGGGGATGTTGTACAGGATGCAGGGGATGTCCACGGCATCGGCGACGGTCTTAAAGTGCTGATAGATACCCTCTTCGTTGGACTTATTGTAGTAGGGGGTGATGAGCAGCAGGCCGTCGGCTCCCAAGCCCTGGTAGGTGAGCGACTTGGTGAGCATGGTTTGCGTGGAGTTGGAGCCCGAGCCGGCGATGACGGGGACGCGGCCTGCAACCTGCTTGACCACGGCGGCGACAACGGAGTTGTCTTCGTCGTCGGTCATCGTGGCGCTTTCGCCGGTGGTACCCAGGGTGAGGATGGCGTCGGTGCCGTTTTGCAGGTGGAAATCGATAAGGCGCCCGAGTGCGTCAAAGTCGACACTGCCGTCCTTTTTAAACGGCGTAACAAGGGCGACGATTGAGCCCTCGAGATTGCGGATGTCCATGTTCTTCTCCTTCGCGTCCGCGGTCTGGATGCGTTTGTTCCATTGGGCGGCGACCGCCAGGCGCTCGTCTTGGGCACGACGGCGGGCACTTTCGGCGCGTGACTTGGCCAGCAGCTCTCGGCCGCTCGGCAGCACGTCGAGCGTGGCAAAGTAATCGCCCGGACGCTCGGCGCGGCGGATGAGGTCGGCCGAGCCGTCGGGACGTAGCAGGACCTCGGCGGAGCGAAGACGTCCATTGTAGTTGTAGCCCATGGAGTAGCCATGCGCGCCGGTATCGTGGATCACAAGCAGGTCGCCCATGTCGATATGCGGCAGCTCGCGATCGATGGCGAACTTGTCGTTGTTTTCGCATAGGTTGCCCGTGATGTCGTAGGTGTCCGTGACGGGCGCTGTGGTCTTGTCGGCGCCACCCGGCTGGCCCATCACCGTAATGTGGTGGTAGGCGCCATACATGGCAGGGCGGATCAGATCGACGGCGCTTGCGTCGACACCGATATAGTCCTTGTAGATCTGCTTCTCGTGGATGGCCTTGGTGACCAGGCAGCCGTAGGGGCCCATCATAAAGCGGCCCATCTCGGTGCAGATCGCCACATCGCCCATGCCAGCGGGAACCAGAATCTCGTCGTATGCCGCGTGCACTCCCTCGCCGATGGCGTGAATGTCGTTGGCCTGCTGCTCGGGCAGATAGGGAATGCCGACGCCGCCGGACAGATTGATGAAGGCGATATGTGCGCCGGTCTCGCGCTCCAGGCGCACGGCAAGCTCAAAGAGGATGCGCGCGAGCTTGGGGTAGTAGTCGTTGGTGACGGTGTTGCTGGCAAGGAAGGCGTGGATGCCAAAGTCCTCGGCGCCCTTGGCCTTGAGAGTGCGGAAGGCCTCGAAGAGCTGCTCTGTGGTCATGCCGTATTTGGAGTCGCCGGGGTTATCCATGATGCCGTTGGAGAGCTGGAACAGGCCGCCCGGATTAAAGCGGCAGCTGATCGTCTTGGGGATGGGCCCCGCAACGCGCTCAAAGAACTCGATGTGGCTTATGTCGTCAAAGTTGACGATGGCACCCAACTTGTCGGCGAGCTCAAAGTCGGCCGCCGGCGTGTCGTTGGACGAGAACATGATGTCGTGGCCGGTGATGCCCAGCGAGCGGGCGATCATGAGCTCGGTGTAGCTTGAACAATCGCAGCCGCAGCCGTATTCGTTGAGAATGGAAATGAGTGCCGGGTTGGGATTGGCCTTGACGGCAAAGTATTCCTTAAAGCCCGGGTTCCATGCGAAGGCGTCGCGCACCTCTTGCATGTTGCGGCGGATGCCCGCCTCGTCGTATAGATGAAACGGCGTGGGGAACTGCTCGACGATATGCTCGAGCGTTTCCTTGTCCACAAACGGCTGCTTAGCCGCATACGCCTCGTTGGGG
>CABSUD010000161.1:0-3942 GCA_902480795.1 uncultured Collinsella sp.
TTTTGGGGCCTGCTGATGCTTTCCGTCCTCGTGTTTTTGCACGAGGGCGGCCACTTTTTGGCGGCGCGTGCCTGCGGTGTCCGCGTGACTGAGTTCTTTTTGGGCCTGCCGTGTCGCTTTGATATCCATCACACGTCGCGTCGCATCGGCACCAAGTTTGGCGTGACGCCGCTGCTGCTGGGTGGCTATGCTGCCATTTGTGGTATGGATCCGACCGACGTTTCGTGCGCCGACCGCGTGCTCGCGGCCATCTATCGCCACGGCCGTGTGACGGTGGCCGATCTTGCCGTCGAGCTCGAGCTGTCTGAGGAGGATGTGCTCGAGGCCTGTGCTTTGCTGTTGGGCTGGGGCTCTATCGCCCCCTGGTATGAAGAAGGGGAAAAGCCTTCGCCCAGTTACTATCCCACCAAGTACCAGACCCTGCCGCGTGACGCGGCGGGTTATACCGTCTTTGACGGCCGTCGGTTTGATCGCGAGCACGCGACTGCCGAGGGCGATGTATGGGAACTGCCGTGCGCCGAGGCCGAATTCCTTGCACGCGAGCGCTCGCATACCTATTTGGGACAGGGCTTTGTCAAGCGTGCCTTTATGTTGCTCGCGGGCATTATCGTCAATATCCTTACGGGCTTTTTGCTCCTTATGAGCATCTATTCCATCGCAGGTGTCACGGTGCCGGTGGATACCAATGTGATCGGCCAGGTTGACGAAGGCTCGATTGCCGCCGCGGCGGGAATCGAGGGCGGCGACGCGATCCTTTCGGTCGACGGAGTATCGTGCTCTACTTGGATGGACGTTTACGATGCCATCGGCAAGGCTGCCGGTAAGGACGATATCGCCATTGAGTACGAGCGTGACGGCAAGCGGCATTCGACCACGGTTGCGCTCAAAGAGGACGAGTGCCTAGGTGTGTATGCCTCTACGCAGGTGGTCCGTTTGGATCCCATCACGTCAGCTCGCCTGTCGTTCTCCTATGTCGTACAGACAGCGGAGGGCGTGATGCGCCTGCTCCAGCCGCAACATACGATGGAGATTCTCGATCAGTCCTCTTCGATCGTGGGTATTAGCGTTATGTCCTCACAGGCTGCTGCTGCCGGCCCTGCCACGTTCCTTTCGTTTGCCGCCCTCATTTCGTTCTCGCTTGGCTTTATGAACCTGCTGCCCATCCCACCGCTCGATGGCGGCAAGCTGGTCATCGAGATCATTCAAAAGATTGCTGGCCGCGAGCTTCCGCTCAAGGTCCAGACGATTGTGAGCTATGTGGGCATCGCGCTCTTTGCGCTGCTGTTTGTCTACATGCTTCGTTCCGACATCCTTCGATTTATTCTGTAGGGGAGTGGTTGGATTGTCTTTATCCCATCCTTTGCCTCGCGAGCTAACGCGTCCCGTGCATGTGGGCGGCGTGCAGATCGGTGGCGGCGCGCCGGTGGTGGTCCAATCCATGACCTGCACCGATACCGCTGATGCCCAGGCAACGCTTGCGCAAGTGCGCGCGTTGGCGCAGGCTGGCTGCGATATCGTGCGCGTGAGCGTGCCCACCGAGGCCGCGCTTGAGGGTTTCCGCACCATCTGTGCCGAGTCTCCGGTGCCGATTGTCGCCGATATCCACTTTAACCATAAGCTCGCCATTGGTGCCGTTGAGGCCGGTGCTGCCAAGCTGCGCATCAACCCCGGCAATATCGGCGATTGGGCCAAGGTCGATGCCGTCATCGACGCCGCCGGCGCTGCGGGCTGTGCGATTCGCATCGGTGTCAACGCCGGCTCTCTCGAGCAGGATATCACCGAGCGCGACGACCTCACGCAGCCCGAAAAGCTCGTGATGTCGAGCGAGCGTTTCGTCAAGCATTTTGAAGACCGCGGCTTTACGAACATTGTGCTTTCAGCCAAGGCCCACAGCGTGCAAACGACGCTCGATACCTATCGAGCCCTGTCGCGTGAGATTCCCCACGTTCCGCTTCACCTGGGCGTAACCGAGGCAGGTACCAAGCTACAGGGCACCATCAAGAGCTCGGTGGGCCTTGGTATCCTGCTGTCTGAGGGTATCGGTGACACCATGCGCGTCTCGCTCACGGCCGATCCGGTCGAGGAGCCGCCGGTCGCCTGGGGCATTTTGCAGTCGCTGGGCCTGCGTCGCCGTGGTCCCGAGATTGTCTCGTGCCCCACGTGCGCCCGCTGCCAGGTTAACCTGATCGCAATCGCCGAGGAAGTAACCGAGCGGCTTAAGAACTATGCCGCGCCGCTATCGATTGCCGTCATGGGATGTGCCGTTAATGGCCCCGGTGAGGCTTCTGATGCCGATCTGGGCGTTGCTTGCGGACGTGGTCAGGCCCTGCTCTTTTCGCATGGCCAGATCATTGGTAAAGTAGCTGAGGACCAAATTGTCGACGCGCTTATGGCCGAGGTCGACAAGCTTATTGAGGAGAAATAAATGACCCGAGCAATGTATATGTCTAAGCTCTATGCGCCGACGCTCAAAGAGGATCCGGCCGACGCCGAGCTTGCAAGCCATCGTCTGCTGCTTCGTGCCGGTATGATCCGCAAGGAGGCCGCCGGTCTGTATTCCTATCTGCCGCTCGCTTGGCGCTCGATTCGCAAGATCGAGAACATCGTGCGCGACGAGATGGACGCCGCCGGAGCCCAGGAGCTCATGATGCCCATTATGGTCGATGCGGAGCTGTGGCGTGAGTCCGGCCGCATCGATGCCTATGGCAAGGAGCTCGTGCGCTTTGACGACCGTCATGGTCGCGAGTTTGTGCTGGGCCCCACGCACGAGGAGACCGTCACGGCCCTGGTGCGCAATGAGCTGCGCTCCTATAAGCAGCTGCCCGTCAACCTGTACCACATTCAGGACAAGTTCCGCGATGAGTTCCGTCCCCGCTTTGGCCTGATGCGCGGCCGTGAGTTCATCATGAAGGACGCCTACAGCTTCTCTGCCACGCAGGAGAGCCTGCAGGAGGAGTACGACAAGATGAAGCAGGCCTACGCCAACATCTGCGAGCGCTGCTACATCAAGGCTCTGCCCGTTGTCGCCGACTCCGGCGAGATTGGCGGCGACACCTCCGTCGAGTACATGGCTTTGGCCGACGCCGGTGAGGCCTCGCTCGTCTACTGCGACGATTGCGGCTTTGCTGCCGATGACGAGGCTGCAAGCACCAAGGTCGTTGTGACCGAGGGCCCCGGCGACGGCACGCTTACCAAGGTCGAGACTCCGGGTATGGGCACCATCGAGGCCGTCGCCAAGTTCTTCGGCTTCCCCGAGAACGGCACGCGCAAGTCGCTGGCGCTCATCGACGCCGAGGGCAAGCCGGTTGTGGCCATTGTCCCAGGCGACCACGAGCTCAATGACTGCAAGGCCGAGCACGTCTTCGGCAAGGGCTATCGTATGATGACCGACGAGGAGCTCCAGACCTACGGTCTGCATAAGGGCTTTATCGGACCGGTCAACCTGCCTGAGGGCATCCGTCTGGTGTGCGACGAGAGCCTGCGCGATTCCAAGCAGTGGGCCTGCGGTGCCAACGAGGTCGATTATCACTTTACCGGTGCCTGCCCCGAGCGCGACTTTACCGTCGATGAGTGGGCCGATCTGGTCACCGTTGTCGCCGGCGACCCCTGCCCGCACTGCGGCAAGCCGCTCTCCGCTGCCCGCGGCATCGAGGTTTCCCAGGTCTTCCAGCTGGGCACCAAGTACTCCGAGGCCATGGGGGCCACCTTTATGGACGAGGACGGCAAGGAGAAGCCGCTTATCATGGGTTGCTACGGCGTGGGCGTGTCTCGCTCGCTCGCTGCCGTCGTGGAGCAGCACAACGACGAGCACGGCATTGTCTGGCCGGTCTCCGTCGCTCCGTACGAGGTCGCGGTGATTCCGCTCGACCCCAAGAAGGAGGAGTGCGCTTCCGTCTGCGAGCAGATCGTTGATGGACTGTGAGCCGAGGGTAACGAGGTTGT
>CABSUD010000162.1:0-3924 GCA_902480795.1 uncultured Collinsella sp.
CCCTGCTGGAGATTTCCCTGGGGCTTCTTTCGCTTATCCGACCGAGAAAGCTCCGTACGCCCACCCATGTCTTCCCCGCAATCGCCGCTAACCTCTGCGCTTTTCTGCTAGTGACCGTTGTGGGGCTCTCGGGCTTTTCCAGCATCGACTTGGAGCAGGCGCTGAATTTTGGATTTGACCGTTGGCAGCCCATCACCACGTATGCGTCTCAGGGTTTTATCACTTCGTTCACCGAAATGGTCAACGAGTTGCCCATTGAGAAGCCCGAAGACTATACGCCCGATGAGGCGCAGAGCATCGAGCAGGAGCTCTCCGCCACCTACGACAGCACGTATGGCTCGAGCGAGCAGCGCGCGGCGGCCGTTGCCCAGTTCAATGAAATCAAGCCGACGATTGTTGCCGTCATGAACGAGAGTTTTAGCGACCTTTCGTGCTTTGAGCAGCTCCAGACGGCCGGGTACACCGGCCCCGCATTCTACAACTCGCTTCCCGACACACTTGTTCGCGGCACCATGCTCGCTTCGGTCACCGGTGGCGGAACGGCAAACTCCGAATTCGAATTTTTGACCGGAGCGACAACGGCCTTTGTCGGATTAGGCAAAATCCCCTATCAGCTATATCAGATGAATGGTGTCAACAGTCTGGCAAAGGACCTTAAGGAGCTTGGGTATACCGCTACCGCTATGCACCCGCAAAACCCCGTCAACTACCATCGAGATAAAATCTATCAGCAGTTGGGCTTTGGAGACTTTCTTTCAATCGGCGATTTCGAAGGTGCGCCCTGTTACCATGCCGGCGTATGCGACTACGCCACCTACGACAAGATACTCGACCTGCTGAGGACCGACGACGCTCCGCAGTTCATCTTCGATGTCACGATGCAAAACCATGGCGGATACGATGTCGGCACCGTTCCCGCCGAAGAGCTGACAAACTATTGGGTCGAGGGAGCCAGCGAGGGCGCCAATAGCGCGCTCAACACCTATCTCACCTGCATCAACGCATCCGACCGGGACCTCGAGTACTTTATCAACGAACTCCGCAATATCGGCAGACCGGTTGTCCTTGTCTTTTTTGGCGACCATCAGCCGAGCGCCGCAACGACTCTCAACGACGAGCTGTACCCTCAGGAAGATACGGCAAGCCACGCTTTCCGTATCTATCAGTCGACATATTTCGTCTGGGCTAACTATGAAATCGCCGGCAATACCGAGCTCAACGTCTACGACACCGTCGGGGCAAACGAGATTGCAGCCATTACCCTTAATAAGATCGGCGCCCCGCTCACCGACTATCAAAAGGCTCTGCTTGCAACAAGGTCAGATGTGCCCACCATCAATGTCGCCGGCTACCTTGGTGCCGACGGGCTGCGTTACGACTTGGAATCTGAAGACAGCCCATACGCCTCGACGATCGACAAGCTGCAGCGCATGCAATACCTCGAGTTCGCCAGCAAAGTTCAGTAAGCCCGCCCATTCGCTTGGACCCATCGTATTGCAAGCACGCTCGGCCCAAATGCATCGTAAATGACTCCCGCTCGCAAACGAGGGTACAATGACGCTCGTGTCACATCACGGGGCCCCGGCCCCAACATATACAAAGGAGTCATACATGGGTTGCGAGCACGCACAGGCCGCCGGCGGACAAACGTCGCCGTCGCAATTTGAGGAGAATACGCTGTCCGAGGTCAAACGCGTCATCGCCGTGCTTTCCGGCAAGGGCGGTGTCGGCAAGTCGTTTGTCACCGGTGCCATCGCCACCGAGCTTGCCCGTCACGGCCACAAGGTCGGCGTCCTCGATGCCGACATCACCGGTCCCTCTATCCCCAAGATGTTCGGTATGAGCGGACGCCACGTCCATGCCCTTGGCAACCTCATGCTGCCTGAAATCTCCGAGCACGGCGTCAAGGTCATGAGCTCCAACCTTCTGCTCCAAAACGAGACCGACCCCGTCCTTTGGCGCGGTCCGGTCATCGCAGGCGCCATCAGGCAGTTCTGGAGCGAGACCTCGTGGGGCCCCATCGACTACCTGCTGGTCGACATGCCTCCGGGAACAGGCGACGTCGCACTCACCGTCTTCCAGTCACTGCCCGTCGACGGCATCGTCATCGTCACGAGCCCGCAGGATCTGGTCTCGATGATCGTCGCCAAGGCGGTCAACATGGCCGAGAAGATGAACGTCCCCATTCTGGGCATCGTCGAGAACATGAGCTATATTGAGTGCCCCGACTGCGGCAAGAAGATCGAGGTCTTTGGCAAGAGCAAGCTCCCCGAGGTCGCAGAGCGCTATAACCTCGACATCTTGGGCACGCTTCCCATTAATCCGGCACTCGCCGAGGCCTGCGATAAGGGCGAGGTCGAGACCGCGCTGCCCGATGGCATGTTGCCCAAGGCAGTCTCTGCCGTCGAGGCTATTACCCCGCACGAGACCGACGAGGCCTAAGTGAACACGAGCGCCTTCTATGACGTCCTGGTAATCGGCGGCGGGGCTTCAAGCCTCGCCGCCGCCATTACGGCCGCACGTGCTGGCAAAAGCGTCTGCATCGTTGAGCGCGATGTCGCCTGCGGCCTTAAACTCCTTGCGACCGGCAACGGCCGCTGCAACCTTTCCAACGAATCAATTGATTTCCAACGGTACAACTACCCCGCATTCGTCGAATCCGTCATGGGCCCCCAGCCTGAGCAAGAGCTCGGCAGTTTCTTCTCCTCGCTGGGCATCATGACGACCTCCGAGGAGGGCCGGCTGTATCCGCGCTCCCTTCGTGCCGAATCGGTGCGCGATGCGCTTCTCAACGCTTGCAATCACCTGGGTATCACCTTGATCTGTGGAGCAAACGTTGTCTCGGCATGCAAAGCCCCCGAGGGCTGGGCACTCCAAATAGACCGTCCCGCGCGAGCGCTCAAGGCAAAAAAGCACGACGACCGAAAAACGGAGGTCCGCTCGCTTCGGAAGGCGCTTGCCGACACCCCTCGCACGAACGAGACGCTGCAGGCAAAGGCCGTAATTATCGCTACGGGCGGCAGCCCTGCCGACATTGCGAAGACGTTCAATCTTTCCCTCACGCCGCAGCGCCCCGTCCTCTGCCCTGTGTCGGCATCGGTTTTCGGCGACCAGACTGCGCTCAAGACACTGGATGGCCTGCGCGTCCGCGCCCGTTTGACGCTCACCCGCAATCACGAGAAGCTCTGTCGCGAAGACGGCGAAGTGCTCTTCCGAACCTTTGGTATCTCGGGCGTTGCCGCCTTTAACCTCTCCCGTCGCGTCCAGCGCGGCGACACGATTCTGCTCGACGTTTTCCCCGACCTCTCTAAAGACGAGTTGCTCGATATGCTCAGCCAGCGAGTTGCGTTGCTCGGCGGCTTTTCACCCCGCGACCCCCGCTGGCTCGACGGCATGCTCGCCCCGCAGTTCTCTCACGTTGTCTGCACCGCATTCGAACGGTGCCACCCCGGGTCGCACGACGTCATCCATCTGGTCTCAATCCTCAAGCACTTTAAGCTGCTCGTCGAGGGAACGACAGAGGAGCGCTCGGCCCAGGTCACGCGCGGCGGCGTGCCCATCGAGAGCGTCTCGGCTCCCAACCTCTGCGTGAGTAACGCGGCAGGCGCCCCACTTTACATCTGTGGCGAGGCGCTCGACATCGATGCCGATTGCGGCGGTTTCAACCTTGCGTGGGCTTGGATCTCGGGTATTCGCGCTGCAAGCAGCCTATAGCCGCGCAGTCTATAATCAAAGCGCATTCGGGCCGTCTGGGACACCGGACGGCCTCTTTCTTGCATCTAAGGAGACCTCGATGATCGAAATCACCCAAGTCAACGCTTCGCTCGATGAAGCCGGCGATGAAAATGCCTGCCTCATTGTTGGCAAGCGAGTCGCCAAGCGCGTCCTACGTTGCAAGGACTCCGAGATCAAGTCCATCGAGCT
>CABSUD010000163.1:0-3918 GCA_902480795.1 uncultured Collinsella sp.
GGCAACGGCCAGCGGATCGTGCAGCGCGCAGCCACCCAGGTAGGGGGCGTTCATCTCGTACGAGCCAATGTAGTGCTCCACCATGCTCGCAAACGCGCAACCGGCCATGGTGCCCGAGCCCGTCCAGCCGGCAATGTCGCGACGCGTGAGCACCACGCGATGCGTCACATCCAGACCCACCATAGTGAGCTTGCGGCCCGAACGCAGCACGGCATCGGCCGCCTCGGGATCACCTGCCATGTTGGCCTCGGCGCCCGCACTCACGTTTCCGGGCACGGTAAGCGCACCGCCCATCACGACCATGCGACCGATAGACATCATCGCCGCCGCATCGCGCTCCAGGGCAAGTGCCAGGTTGGAGAGCGGACCGGTCGCCACGTAGATCAGATCGGGGCCATAGGTGCGCGCGGCATCAATCAGGTAATCGACCGCCGCGTTACCGTCGGCCGACGTCGCCCCCACCGGCTCGTACGGCGACGCGGGCACGCTTGCCCCGCCAATGCCGTTCTTACCGTGGATGAGCGTGGTAGACGCCGGCGGTGTATAGGGCTCAGTCGCCTTAATGGGACGATCGGCGCCCAGGTACACCGGAACCTCGGGGCGACCCAGCAGATCGAGCACCGCCAGGCAGTTGTGCGCCGATTGCTCGACGCGCACGTTGCCAAAGCACGTGGTGATGCCCACGAGCTCCACCTCGGGGCTCGCGATGGCATAGGCCAGCGCCATCGCATCGTCCACACCCATATCCAGATCAAGGATCAGCTTCTTGGTTGCCATTGTTCTACTCCGCTTCTCCGTCTTTATCGTTTAACAAAACCAATGTTCAACTTCGGCGCGCATGGGAATCGATTGCTGAGCGCCCAGGCGCGACACCGTCACTGCCGAGGCGCGAGCACCCGCAGCCATGCACTCAAAGAGCGGCAAGCCCTCTAGGCGAGCCGCCGCCAACGCGCCGATAAACGTATCGCCGGCGGCCGTGGTATCGACTACCGTACTCGAAAGTGCCGGCATGCGCAGCAGCTCGCCGTCATCGCCGAGCGTAACCGACCCGGCGCCGCCCAACGTGATGACCGCAGCTCCGGCACCCTTGTCGAGCAGCGCATTGAGCGCGGCGACGCAACTCGCATCATCCGTGGGCAGAATGCCCGTCAGCACCTGGCACTCGGTCTCGTTGGGGCAGACCAGGTCGACCGCGGACCAGGCCTCCGCAGGCACATCGCAGGCAGGCGCCGGATTAAAGACTGTATAGAACCCGAGCTCGTGAGCACAAACAAGCGCCTCGGCCGTCGCCGCAAGGTCACATTCACCCTGGGCGATAAAGACGCTTCCGGCAGCCGGGGCAATCTCGCTGGCGTCGTCGTCGAGCTCATGGGCCACCAGACGCCTCAACGCGCAGGCAACGTCCGCGCCCGCAAGCGCATGGTTGGCGCCCGGTGACAGTATGATGCGGTTGTCGCCCTCGCAGCGAATGATGGTCGCCGTTCCCGTCTCCACGTCATCGCGATGCACTACAAAGTCACAGTCCACGCCGGCGTCTTGGAGCCCCACCACGAGCGACGCGCCGAACGCGTCGCGACCGACCGCGCCGATCATGTGCGTGCACGCGCCCATACGCGCGGCAGCTACAGCCTGATTGGCGCCCTTGCCGCCGGCGTTGGTGATAAACCCGCTGCCGCCGACGGTCTCGCCCGCACGCGGTATGCGCTCGCACGCCACCGAAAGGTCCATGTTCATGCTGCCGAACACCGCAACGATGCCGCGATCTGCCATGGAAACCTCCTCATCTGCGGGCCTTATGCCCACCGCCGGCCGTCGATCGTGCACTCTCGCACCCCCTATAACTTTAGTTCACTTTGATGTGGACGCGCGCTTGAGCTTGCGCCAGCAGCAAGCATTCACAGGAGCAGGCAGCTACAATGAAGGCGTGCTGATTATTCTCGTCATTGGATGATGTTTTATGGAACAACTCTCGCAATCGGGCTCGCGCGGTCGACGCCGCACAGGCAACGAGCCGGCGCCGCACGAACGCGTGAAGAGCGAACGCCGTGCCAACGAGCCGCGACGCACCGCGAGCCCCCATCGCGCTTCTGCCAACAACGCGGGTCGCGCCAACACTCCCGCCGCGGAGCAGACGCCTGCTCGCCCCAAGTCCCGCTACATCCCTGCCCTTGACGGCCTGCGCACGCTTGCCGTCGTCGCGGTGGTGCTCTATCACCTCAACCTCACGTGGGCGCAGGGCGGTCTGCTCGGCGTCACGATCTTCTTTGTGCTTTCGGGCTATCTGATCACACGCCTGCTACTCAACGAAGTCGCTAAGACCGGCCGCATCGACCTCAAGAGCTTCTGGATCCGCCGCATCCGTCGCCTGGTCCCCGCCGTGGTGACCGTCGTGGTGGTGACCTGTGCGCTGTGCACTGTCTTCAACCACGTGATGCTCACCAAGATGCGCCCCGATATCCTGCCGTCGCTGCTGTTCTTCAACAACTGGTGGCAGATTGCCCAAAACGTCTCGTACTTCAACGCCCTGGGCGATCCCTCGCCGCTTACGCACTTTTGGTCGCTCGCCATCGAGGAACAGTTCTACCTGGTTTGGCCCCCGCTGCTGCTCGCTATGGTATCCATGCACATGAGCAAGCCCAACACGCGCCGCGTGGTTCTGGGCCTTGCCGCGGTATCTGCCCTAGCCATGATGGTGCTTTACAACCCTGCCGCCGACCCCAGCCGCGTGTACTACGGCACCGACACCCGCGTGTTCTCGCTGCTGCTGGGTGCCTGGATGGCCTTTATCCCCGATCGCGACCTGGCGCCGGTGCGTCTCGCTCGTCGTTTGGGGCTCAATCGCCTGGCCGGCGCCGCCAAGCACGGCAAGAACGCCGAGGGCAAGCCTGGCGAGAAGGCCGACGAATCAGCCGAGACCGCCCCGGCACAGCCGAGCGCCCTCGTGCGCTTTTGGTCCTCGCCCGCATCCATCGATGTGTTGGGCCTCGTGGGTCTGGTTGGCCTTGCCGCCATGGTCGCGCTCACCAACGGCTACACCGCGTTCCAGTATCGCGGAGGCACGCTGCTGTGCTCGATCCTCACACTCATGGTCATCGCGGCCTGCGTGCAGCCCCAGGGAATGGTTGCCCGCGCGCTGTCCGCCGAGCCGCTCGTATGGGTTGGCAAGCGCTCGTACAGCATCTACCTGTGGCACTATCCGCTGCTGCTCCTCATGAACCCGGTTGCCAACATCAACGATACGCCGTGGTGGCAGTACATTTTGCAGGTGTTGTTGGTGGTCGCCGTGGCAGAGTGCTGCTATCGCTTTATCGAGACTCCGTTTAGGAAGGGCGCCTTTGGGCGCACCGTCGCCGAATTCCGCGATGGCACCACCACGCCCGCCAACTGGGCACGCACGCACATCCCTGTCTGCGCAGCCTGCGCTGTCGTGTTGGTCGTTGCACTGGGCGGCCTGATCTTTGTGCCCGAGACGTCTGCGCTGAGCGGCGAGGGCGCCGAAGTTCTGAACAAGGAAGCCAAGAACACCGCGCCCACCGACCAGCAGGCGGCCGACGACACCGACAAGGACAACGACGGCTTCCCCGATGGCTCCTACGATCTGCTTATGATCGGCGACTCCGTGTCGCTGCGTGCCGTAGACACCTTTGACGGCGTGTTCCCGCACAGCCATATCGATGCCGAAAAGGGCCGCCAGTTTGATGCGGGCCGCGCGACATTTGAGGGCTATATCCAGCAGAACCTTGCCGGCAAGATCGTGGTCTTTGCCCTGGGCACCAACGGTTTGGTAACGGACGCCCAGGTCGACGCGATCATGGCCGACGCCGGTGAGCAGCGTATTGTCGTGTTTGTAAACACGCGTAGCCCGCAGCCGTGGGTCGGGTCCACGAACCAGGCCATCGCCAACGCCGCCACGCGCTA
>CABSUD010000164.1:0-3916 GCA_902480795.1 uncultured Collinsella sp.
AGGTTTTAGAGTTCCACGCTTTCGGCGCCGTTGATGGTTAGGTTTCGCTCGTAGAAGGCGGTGAGGGCGCGGATGGCGTACATCACGTCGCGCACGCCGCCGGTCTCGTAGCTCGAGTGCATGGCCAGCTGCGGCAGGCCCACGTCCACGGCATGCATGCTCGCCTGCATATTGGACAGGTTGCCGAGGGTGGAACCGCCCGCCATATCGCTCTTATTGGCGAAGGCCTGCGTGGGCACGTCGGCGTCATCGCAAATAGCTTGGAACACTGCACGGCTAAAGGCATCGGTGCAGTAGTGCTGGTTGGCGGCTTCCTTGATGACGATACCGCCGTTGAGCACCACCTGATTGCGGGCATCGCACTTTTCGGCATGATTGGGATGCACGGCATGTGCGTTGTCGCAGCTCACGAGCATCGATGCGGCAAGGGCGCGATGGTACGACTCGTCGTCAAAGCCCAGCGATCCGTTGATGCGGTGCAGCGCGTCGGCCAAGAACGTCGACATGGCGCCCTGCTTGGTCTCGGAGCCAACCTCCTCGTTATCGAAGCAGCAGAAGACCGAGACGTCGTGCGCGTTCTCGGCACCCAAAAATGCCTGCAGCGAGGTGTAGGCGCAGGCCAGGTCATCGAGCTTGGGCGTCGAGATAAATTCGTCGGCCCAACCCCAAATGCGCGCATCCTGATGATTAACCAGGAACAGATCGCGGCCCAAAATTTGCTCGGGCTCAACATCCAGCTCTTCGGCGATCAGGGCATCGAAGTCGCCCTGCTTAAGCTCGCCGGCGCTGATGAGCGGGCACAGGTCGACGGCTCGGTTGGGAGCAAAGCCCTCGTTAACGCCGCGGTTCATGTGGATAGCAAGGCTCGGGATAATAGCGACCTCGCGCTCGGTAGCGAGCAAACGACTCTCGATACGGTCGCCCTCGCGCACCAGCACGCGGCCTGCGAGCGCCAGCGGGCGATCGAACCAGGTGTAGTCGATCATGCCGCCGTAGGCCTCGGTGTTCAGGCGCAGCGTCTCGCCTGCGCCATCGAGCTCGGGCACGGCCTTGACCTTAAACGTCGGCGAATCGCTGTGCGACGCCGTGAGCTGAAAATGATAGTCACCGGCAACGCCGTCCTCGCCCCACGTTGCGGCCAGGTCCTCGCCCACCTTAAAGGCAACAACACTCGAAGTGTTGCGCTGCGTGTAATAACGCCCGCCCGGCTCGATATCCCACGCCGCGTTCTCGGGCAGGTAGGTAAAGCCCGCCTCGTCGAGTTCGGCCATAATGGTCGCCGCCGTATGGAACATGCTGGGGCATGCCTCGATAAAGTCGATGAGGTCGTTGGCGGCCTCGATATCGTCGGCCGTCACATGCGCGCGCTCGGGCGTTTCCTGATCCGTCATGCTCTCCCCTTTCGCTGGGTTGATGGTCCCCTCCAGCATACCCCGCCACGCCAGCGCCGCACTCTTCATTCCGTGCTTAATTCCGCACCACTCACCAAGTTGAGCCATCATGCCCGCGCTCCTTTTGCGACAATTGCGCTAACAGGACGAGAGGAGCCGTCATGAAGCCACGTAACATTGCCATCGCCTGCGGTGTCGCGGGAGTCACCGTCGGCCTTGCCGCCGCCACCGGCATCGTTTACCGCAAGCAAATCAAGTCCGTCGCGTCGCTCAAACGCTTGACCTGCTACGCGGATGGCTATGACCTGTTCGCAATCGACATCGCCTACGACTACGATCTTGATCGCATCATCGCCGCCGATGTGCGCGACGATCAGGCCTACATCGATGCTGTGGTGGCACAGGTGTTGCCCGGCGTGCCGGCACATGTCCAGGCGCCCCAGTTTGCCTGCAGCGCTTTTGTCGCCGTAGATGCCGAAAGCCGCGTGCGCACCGGTCGCAATTACGACTTTAAGGACGACACCTCGGCGCTGTTGGTGCGCAATCACCCACGCGGCGGCTATGCCTCCATCGGGTTTGCCGCCCTTAACAACCTGGGCGATAATACTCCGCTTGACTCCGTCGCCGGACGCGCCGCCGCGCTCATGGGCCCGTTTGCCCAGCTCGACGGCATCAACGAATGTGGCGTGTCCATTGCCGTACTCACTCTGGATTCCAAACCCTGTGACCAGGACACGCAGCGCCCCGTCATCAATACCTCGCTCGCCATCCGCCTGGTGCTCGACCGTGCCGCCACCACGCAAGAAGCTGTCGACCTGCTTTCTGCCTACGACATGCACGCCATGGCGGGACGCGACTACCACTTCTTTATCAACGACGCCGCCGGTGACGCGCGGGTGGTGGAGTGGGATCCGCGCGATCCGGACCGCGCTTTCAAGGCGACTCCTGTACGCCAGGTTACGAACTTCTACGCCTGCTATGGCAACGAAGTGCTGCCCAACCAAAAGAATGGCGAGCTGGGCCATGGTAAAGAGCGTGCCGTCGCAATCGCCGATGTCCTTGACGCCCATGTCGGTGCCCAGGACGAGGCAGTCGCTTGGAAGGCCCTACGCGCTGCGGCGCAAGAGCCCAATCCGGAAGACATCACCAGCAACACGCAATGGTCGGTCGTCTTTGACAACACCGAGCCCGCTGCCGCCATCACGCTGCGCCGCCACTGGGGCGACATTGACGCCTTTGTGCTGTAAGGAGCCAGGCACGTCGTCCTTACGCTCGCCTGACGTTGCTTACATTTCTATACATTTGAGCTAACACGTTTTACCCCCGTATCAACAGTGTGCGGGGGTAAACTTATGCGCATGTTATAACTTGCCCGGAAGGATTCACCATGCTTAGAATCGGTCTTCTTACTAGTGGCGGCGACTGCCAGGCGCTCAACGCCACCATGCGCGGCATCGTCAAAACGCTTATGACCAATAGCGAAGAGCCTATCGAGATCTATGGTTTTGAGGACGGCTACCAGGGCCTTATCTACAGCAGGTTCCGCGTCATGACGCCCGCCGATTTTAGCGGCATCCTCACCCGCGGCGGCACCATTTTGGGCACGAGCCGCACGCCGTTCAAGCGCCTGAACATTCCCGAGGCCGACGGCGTCGAGAAGGTGCCCGCGATGGTCCACACCTATCACAAGCTGCAGCTCGACTGCCTGTTTATGCTGGGCGGCAACGGCTCCACCAAGACCGCCAACCGCCTGCGCGAAGAGGGCCTCAACGTTATCGCCCTGCCCAAGACCATCGATAACGACACCTGGGGCACCGAGATGACCTTTGGCTTTACGAGCGCCATCGATGTCGCCACCAAGTGCATCGACGACATCCACACCACCGCCTCGAGCCACGGGCGCGTGTTCGTTATCGAGATCATGGGCCACAAGGTTGGCTGGATCCCGCTGTATGCCGGCGTCGCGGGCGGCGCGGACGTCATCCTGATCCCCGAGATCCCCTACGACATGGACCAGGTCATCAAGACCATCGAGCATCGCATGGAAACCGGCAGCCGCTTTACCATCGTGGCCGTCGCCGAGGGCGCCATCTCCAAGGAGGACGCGGCGCTGTCCAAGAAGGAGTACAAGAAGAAGCTCGCCGAGCGCACGAGCCCGTCGATCGTCTACGACATCGCCAAGGAGATCGAGGCCAAGACCGGTCGCGAGACCCGCGTCGCCATCCCCGGTCACACGCAGCGCGGTGGCCAGCCCGACGCTCAGGACCGCATCTTTGCGACCCAGTGTGGCGTCGAGGCGGCGCTGGGCTGCCTGCGCGGCGAGTTTGGCTACATGATTGCCCTGCGTGACGGCAAGATGTGCCACATGCCGCTCGAGGATGTCGCCGGCAAGCTCAAGTTTGTCGACCCCCAGAGCGATCTGGTGCGCGAGGCCAAGGCGTTGGGCATCAGCTTCGGCGACGAATAGCCTCGGCCGAAATCCATCCCATCGGGCCCTCCGATCCCGCCCGACGATTTCGATTTGG
>CABSUD010000165.1:0-3910 GCA_902480795.1 uncultured Collinsella sp.
TTACTTTTAGGCACACTCCGCAGGACGCAAGAAACCCCCGCCGCACGAAGTGCGCAGCGGGGGTTTCTTGCATGTCCGAGGACGTTCTGAAAAGTAACTTCAGGGCGGGCCCGAACGATAACAACCGACTACAGGTCGATGTGCGATTCCTTGATCGGGAACGGCTCCGCGAAGTGGCACGCGCAGCAGTGACCCGGTGCGACTTCCTTAAACTCGGGAAGCTTCTCAGAGCAAATACCCTGCGCGATCGGGCAGCGGGTGTGGAAACGGCAACCGGTCGGCGGATCCAGCGGTGACGGCGGATCGCCGGCGAGGATGATGCGCTTACGGGTCTTCTGGATATCCGGATCGGGAACCGGCACGGCAGACAGCAGCGACTGCGTGTACGGATGGTGAGGCTCGCTATAGAGCGTCTTCCAGTCCGAAACCTCAACCATCTTACCCAGATACATAACGGCAACGCGATCGGAGATGTGCTGCACGACGGACAGGTCGTGAGCAATAAACAGATATGCGGTACCGAACTTGTCCTGGAGTTCCTTGAGCAGGTTCAGAACCTGGGCCTGAATGGACACATCCAGAGCGGAAACCGGCTCGTCGCAGATAATCAGCTTTGGCTTCAGCGCAAATGCGCGGGCAATGCCGACACGCTGACGCTGACCGCCGGAGAACTCATGAGGATAGCGGTTAATGTGCTCGGGGTTCAGTCCGACAACGTCGAGAAGCTCGCGGACGCGCTCAATGCGCTCCTCCTTGGTGCCCACGCCGTGAATGGTCATGGGCTCGGAAACGATCTCGCCGATGGTCATGCGGGGATTCAGCGAAGCATAGGGATCCTGGAAGATAAACTGCATCTCGCGACGCATGTCCTTGATCTCATGCTTGCTCATCTCGGCAACGTCTTTGCCCTGGAAGAACACTTTGCCTGCCGTCGGCTTGGTCAGGCGCATGATGGTACGGCCCGTGGTGGACTTACCGCAACCAGACTCGCCGACCAGGCCAAAGGTCTCACCCGGATAAATCTCGAACGAAATGTCATTCACAGCAGAGACGACACGCTTGGAGAAGCGCTTGGCGAACATGCCGGACTCAGCGGGAAACTCCTTAGAGAGGTGCTCGACCTTCAGCAGCGGAGTGCGCTCGTTGGTATCTGCCATTACGCCTCGCCTCCCTTCTTGGAATCCTTGCGCGTACGGGACGTCTCAGGAGCGTTCTTGAGGAACTCGGGGTCACCGGAGTAGTGGCACGCAGAGTAATGACCAGACTCGGTGACAACGCGCTCGGGGCGCTGCTTGCGGCACTTGTCCGTCGCATAGGGACAACGAGGCGAGAAGACGCAGCCCTCAGGCAGGTTCATGAGCGAAGGCGGGTTGCCGTGAATCGGCGTAAGCGGCTTCTTCTCCTCGATGGCCTGCTCCGGGATGGAGCGGATAAGGCCCCAGGTGTAGGGGTGGCGGCTCTCGTAGAAGATTTCCTCAGCAGTACCGAACTCGACGGGACGGCCTGCGTACATAACCATGATCTTATCGGCCATATCGGCAACGACGCCCAGGTCATGGGTAATCATGATAATGGCGTTGCCGTTCTTCTCCTGCATCTCCTGCATGAGCTCGATAATCTGAGCCTGAATGGTAACGTCCAGAGCCGTCGTGGGCTCGTCGGCAATCAGGATATCGGGATCGCAGGCAAGAGCCATAGCGATCATGACACGCTGACGCATACCGCCCGAGAACTGGTGCGGATACTCATTGACGCGCTTCTCGGGCTCGGGGATACCCACGAGGTCCAAAAGCTCGGTGGCACGCTTGAGCGCCTCCTGCTTGGAGTAGCCACGGTGCAGACGAAGGCCCTCGCCCACCTGTTTGCCGATCTTATAGACCGGGTTCAAGGAGGTCATAGGATCCTGGAAGATCATCGCGATATCGTTACCGCGAATGTGCTGCATCTCTTCCTCAGTCATTTCGAGGATGGAGCGGCCGCGATAGCGAACGTCACCGCCCTCGATCTTTCCCGGAGGCATCGAGATAAGACCCATGATGGTCATGGCGGTCACGGACTTACCGGAGCCGGACTCACCGACGACGCCCAAGGTCTCGCCGCGATCGAGCGTGTAGGACACACCGTCGACAGCGCGAACGACGCCGTCCTCGGTATGGAAATACATCTTAAGGTCATCGACCTCGAGCAGATGCTGGCCCTCGGGAACAGGCTGGTCCTTCAGGTCCACATAGTTCTTGTTCTTCTTCATCCTTATGCGTCCTTCATCTTGACGTCGAGGGCGTCGCGCAGACCGTCACCCAGCAGGGTGAAGGCGAGCACCGTCGAGAGAATTGCCAGACCGGGCATGATCATCATCCAGGGAGCAGTCAGAAGATACTGCTGACCGTCCTGAATCATGGAGCCCCACGAAGGCGTAGGCGGAATAACGCCCATGCCGAGGAAGGACAGAGCGGACTCGGTCAGAATGGCGCCACCAATGTTCATGGTCGCGTAGACCACGATGGAGGCGACGGAGTTCGGGAAGATGTGACGTACGACGATACGAGCATCGGATGCACCCATCGCGCGCGCAGCATCAACATAGTCGTTTTCCTTGACGGTCAAGATCGCAGAGCGGAAGACGCGCGCAATCGAAGGCCAGCCGAGAATACCGATGGCGATAAAGACGTTCTGAAGACCACGGCCGATAACGGCGATCATGGCGACAACGAACAGCACGTACGGGAACGCCAGGAAGATGTCCGCACAGCGCATGATGATCGTATCCCAGATGCCGCCGTAGAAACCGGCCAGAGCACCCATGACCAGACCGATCAGCGTGGAGATCGCGGTGGCCATAATTCCGACAGACAGCGAAACGCGCGCACCGTAGATAACGCGGACGAGAATGTCACGACCAAGGGCGTCGGTGCCAAACGGGTGCTCGGCACACGGAGCCAGCAGCGACGTCTCGGCCATGGTGGTCGAGTCGGAAGCCGTCGGAGAACCGAGCCAGGGCTTAGCCCACAGATCTGCGGTCAGGGCAACCACAACGACGATGATGATCCAACAGACACCGATAACGGCGAGTTTGTTCTTACGAAGACGCTTAAAAGCGTCGCCCCACAGCGTGCGGGACTTGGCGGGAGCAGATGCGGCCTTGGTGGCGGTAGCCTGCTCCTGAGACTGAGAATCAGTTTCCTGCATGAGACGTACCTCCCTTAGGCCTTATCCGACGGACCGCCAAGGCGGATGCGCGGGTCGAGGAATGCATAGCTAATGTCGACGAGCAGGTTGATCACCATGACGACGACAACGATGAGCGTAACGCCGCCCATAACGATGGGCCAGTCACGCATGCTAATGGCGCGATAGACCTCATAGCCGATACCGGGCCAGTTAAAGACCGTCTCGGTCAGGATGGCGCCCGAAAGCATGCCGCCAAAGTCGACACCAATATAGGTAACGACGGGGATGAGTGCATTCTTAAGCGCATGCTTGACGATGATCGCGCGATTGGAGAGACCCTTGGCCTTTGCCGTACGGATGTAATCCTGGTTCATGACGTCAAGCAGCTGCGAGCGCATAATGCGGGCGGCGTAAGCGGTCGAAACCGAAGCCAGCGTAATGGTCGGAAGCACATAGTGCATCCAATCCTGATACTGAGAGCTGGCACCGCCGGCACCCGAGATCGGCATGGAGAATGCACCGCCCGTGGCGTCCTTGAGGATGACGCCAAAGAACAGCTGCAGCAACATACCGAGCCAGAAGGCCGGGACCGCAACGAGGATCGACGTGGTAAGCGTTACCAAAATATCCCAGAAGGAATACCGCTTTACCGCCGAAATGATACCCGCACCGATACCCATAATTGCCTCGAGCACGATGGCGCACGCGGCAAGTTTGACCGTATACGGATACTTCTGGGCAA
>CABSUD010000166.1:0-3909 GCA_902480795.1 uncultured Collinsella sp.
ATTGTGCCGGCCCTCTTTTTTGCACTTGCGCGGTGGGATGGTAATATCGTTACGTTTGAACTGTTTCGATGTGAAACCGAGGAGATTCCCTCTATGAGTGCTGACTACCCGTCAATGACTACGGCCGAGATCCGCTCCAAGTTCCTCAACTTCTTTGAGGAGCGCGGTCTTAAGCTCTATCCTTCTTCGTCCCTTGTTCCCGACGATCCCTCGCTGCTGCTTGCCAACGCCGGCATGAACCAGTTTAAGGAGTACTACCAGGGCAAGAAGACCATGAAGGAGATCGGCGCGATTTCCTGCCAGAAGTGCGTCCGCACCAACGACATCGATTGCATCGGCGAGGACGGCCGTCACCTGTCCTTCTTCGAGATGCTCGGCGACTTCTCTTTTGGCGGCGTCTCCAAGGAGCAGGCTTGCGCCTGGGCCTTTGAGCTCATCACCAAGGAGTTCAAGCTGCCGCTCGACCGCCTGTACTTCACCGTCTTTACCGAGGACGACGAGACCCACGACGTGTGGCGTTCTCTGGGCGTTGCTGAGGACCACATCTCCCGCCTGGGCGAGGACGATAACTTCTGGGCCGCTGGCCCCACCGGCCCCTGCGGTCCGTGCTCCGAGATTTACTTTGACATGGGCGAGGAGGTCGGCTGCGGCAGCCCCGACTGCAAGCCCGGTTGCGACTGCGACCGCTTCCTGGAGTTCTGGAACCTCGTCTTTACCCAGTACGACCGCCAGGAGGACGGCTCCATGCCGGAGCTGCCGCACCGCAACCTCGATACGGGCATGGGCCTGGAGCGTATGGCCGCTATCATGCAGCACAAGACCGCCAATTACGACGGCGACTTGATGCAGCATCTCATCAAGCTGGGCGAGGAGATCAGCGGCAAGACCTATGACGCC
The DNA here is from genome assembly GCA_902480795.1 of uncultured Collinsella sp. GTDB lineage: Bacteria > Actinomycetota > Coriobacteriia > Coriobacteriales > Coriobacteriaceae > Collinsella. The sequence goes on from CABSUD010000166.1 coordinate 898, forward strand.
GACGATTACTCTGGCGCCAGCCGCTCCCTGCGTATCATCGCCGACCACTCCCGTGCCGTCGACTTTATGATCTCGGACGGCATCCTTCCCGGTAACGAGGGTCGCGAGTACGTCCTTCGCCGCCTGCTCCGTCGTGCCGTGTTCCACGGTCGCCTGCTGGGCATCGAGGGCGCTTTCCTGACCAAGTTCATCGACGAGGTTAACGCTCAGATGGGCGAGGCCTATCCCGAGCTGCTCAAGAACGTCGCGCTCGTCAAGGGTATCGTTGCCTCCGAGGAGGAGCGCTTCTCCACGACGCTCGACAACGGTCGCGTCTACCTGGATGAGGCACTGGCAGCGCTTGCCGAGGGCGCTGTGCTTCCTGGCGATGTTGCCTTTAAGCTGCACGACACCTTTGGTTTCCCCATCGACCTAACCGTCGAGATCGCCGGCACCGCTGGCCACGACGTCGACATGGACGGCTTCACTGCCTGCATGGAGGACCAGAAGGCCCGCGCCCGCGCCAATGCCAAGGGCGACGCCTGGGGCAGCTTCAACGACGTGTGGGTCGAGCTTTCCGACAAGGTCGCTGCGACCGAGTTCGACGGCTATGACAACGATGTGATCGAGGGCGCCAAGGTTGTCGCCATCGTGCGCAACGGCGAGTCCGTCGAGTCCGCTGCCGCCGGCGAGGACGTCGAGGTTGTGCTCGACCGCACCCCGTTCTATGCCGAGATGGGTGGTCAGCAGGGCGATGCCGGCAAGCTTTCCGCCGAGGGCGTTTCGCTGACCGTTTCCGATACCAAGAACCACAACGGCCTGTATGCTCACGTCGCCCACGTTGCCGAGGGCACGCTGGCCGTCGGTGCTACCGTGACCGCCGCGCTCGACGCCGAGCGCCGTGGCTTCCTGCGCCGCAACCACACCGCCACGCACCTGCTCGACGCCGCCCTTAAGCAGGTCCTGGGCGAGCACGTCTCCCAGGCCGGCTCGCTGGTGACGCCCGAGCACCTGCGCTTTGACTTTACGCACTTCGAGGCCCTGTCCTCCGAGCAGCTCAAGGCTGTCGAGGACCTGGTCAACCAGCAGATCTTCGCTTCCAAGCCGGTCGTGACCCGTGTCATGGGCATCGACGAGGCTAAGGCTGCCGGCGCTGTCGCCCTGTTTGGCGAGAAGTATGGCGACGTCGTCCGCGTTGTCTCCGTGGGCGCTGAGGACCAGCCGTTCTCCCGCGAACTCTGCGGTGGCACACACGCTGCCAATACCGCCGAGATCGGCCTGTTCAAGATCATTTCCGAGTCCTCCACGGGCTCCAATGTCCGCCGTATCGAGGCCGTGACCTCTAAGGGTGCCCTCGACTATATGGCCGACCGCCTGGCACTCGTTGACGCCGCTGCTACTGCGCTCAAGTGCCGCGTGGATGAGGTTCCCGCTCGCGTGGAGAACCTGCAGGCCGAGCTGCGCGAGACGTCCATTAAGCTCAAGAAGGCTCTGACCGGTGGCTCCTCCGACGCCATCTCCAGCGCCATCGAGGGCGCCGTCGAGCTCGACGGCTATAAGCTCGTTGTCGCTGAGCTCCAGGGCCTTGAGGCTGCCGACCTGCGCAACGTATGGGATACCGTGCATCAGAAGGTCGCCGGCCCTGTCGCTTGTGTCGTCGCCAGCGTGACTGAGAAGGGCACTCCGGCCCTGCTCGCTGCCGGCTCCGATGACGCCGTCAAGGCCGGTTTCCACGCCGGTAACGTGATCAAGCAGATCGCGGGTCTGGTCGACGGTCGCGGTGGCGGTCGTCCCAACATGGCCCAGGCCGGTGGCAAGAATGCTGCCGGCATCGCCGATGCCCTCGCGGCCGCTAAGACCGCGCTCGGCGCCTAAGAATCTAAGAAGTCGCTGTGGTTGCGCTCGCGCTGGACATAGGGGAGACCAGGATTGGCATCGCCGTCTCGAGCCGTGATGGCAAGATGGCGATGCCTGTCAAGGTGCTTCCGGCTGCCGAGGTCACCGGTATGGCCAAGACGTTCCGCTACCTGGTTGAGGACTATGAGCCCGACATCCTGGTAAGCGGACGTCCCCTGACCATGGCCGGTGAGCCCGGCCCTCAGGCCGAGCGCGTTGCCGCTTTGGCGCAAAAGATTGCCGACGAGCTCGATCTTCCGTTGGAGTTTGAGGACGAGCGTCTGTCCTCGCAAGAGGCCAAGCGTATCCTGCGCGAGCAGGGACTCAACGAAAAGCAGATGAGGGGCAAGATCGACATGATTGCCGCCAGCCTGTTTTTGCAGACGTGGCTCGATCGTAAAAACGAGGAGGTTTCGCATGCCTAGTGCTTCCGATCCGCGCCAGCCGAATCGTACACAGCAGCCGGCGTCGCGCCCTGCCCAGCCTGGCCAGCGTCCGGCACAGCCGACGCAGCGCGCAGCTCAGCCTGCCGCGCGCCCGGCGCAGTCCTTCTCTCGTTCGGCCCAACCTGTTCAACGGACGGGTCAGCAGCCTTCTGCTCGTTCGGTTCAGCATTCGGCTTCTCACGCGGCTCAGCAGCCCACTGCTCGTACGGCCCAGCCTGCAGGCGGCACCCGCTTTAAGCAGCAGGCACCTACCCAGCGAACGCAGGCCCCCCAATCGCATTCGCATCACGCTCGTGGTTCGCATGGCGTTGCTCCGGCGACCCGCTCGAGCTACAACACGCATGCTCGTCGCGGTGCTCAAAAGAAAAGCTCCCCGGTGCCTATGATTATCGGTGGCGTTGTTGCCGTGCTTGCGCTTGTCGCGATCGTTTTCTTTGTCGTGCCAGCCGTGAAGGGCTTCTTTGGCGGTGAGGGTGCGAAAGTCGTTGCAGGCCAGCAGGTTACTATCACGATTCCCGATGGTGCCTCGGGTGACAGCATCGCTTCGATTCTCTCCGAGAACCATATTGTCGAAAATCCCAAGGATTACTATGCGGCGGTGAAAAAGCTCAACGCCGATATGTCGCTCAAGCCTGGTGATTATTCGTTCACCACACTCATGGATGCAACCAAGGTTGTTCAGCAGCTCATG
>CABSUD010000167.1:0-3905 GCA_902480795.1 uncultured Collinsella sp.
ATCTTTATGTGTGTCCGGGAAGACATGAGGTGACCGTTGACCAGGAACCAGTGAATCTGACACTGAAAGAATATGAGATGCTTTGTCTCCTTCTGAAAAACAGTGGAACGGTTCTCTCCAGAACTCAGCTTTTAAATCAGATCTGGGGATATGAATTTGACGGGGAAAGCAGAACCGTAGATGTACATATCCGTACCCTTCGCCAGAAACTTGGTTCAGCCGGTGATCTGGTGGAAACGGTCCGTGGGGTAGGTTATAAGATCAGCGGAAAATGCGCGTAATAAAAACAAAAAACACAAAAAAATAAAAGAGCATTTCGACGGAAAAAGGCTTTGGCCCTTTTCTGGACGAAGTGCTTTTTTCATGCTATAATAGGTGAACCCTGGAGCGTAATCGAGAAGGCTCCAAAGAGCATGAGGTGAAATAAAAAATATGAAATCATTAGTGATCGCAGAGAAACCGTCGGTTGCCAGAGACATTGCCAGAGTCCTCCACTGCAGCCAGAAAGGGAACGGAACCCTGGAAGGAAAAGACTATGTGGTGACCTGGGCACTGGGACATCTGGTAACCCTGGCAGATCCGGAAGAATACGATAAAAAATATACCAAATGGGAACTTTCCACTCTTCCCATGATGCCGGAGAAGATGAAACTGGTGGTGATCCGTCAGACATCCAAACAGTACAATGCAGTAAAAACCCAGCTTTACCGGAAGGATATCGGGGAGATCATCATTGCCACAGATGCCGGACGAGAGGGAGAACTGGTAGCCAGATGGATCCTTGCAAAGGCAGACTGTCATAAACCAATCAAACGTCTGTGGATCTCATCGGTAACGGACAAGGCGATCCGTGACGGTTTTATCTCCGTCATTCCCATCATCATCTTCTCGTCCATCTTCTGTCTGGTAGCCTCGGTCCCCAACATCTGGGGTTTCTACTGGCCCGATGACATCAACAACGCCCTGTGGAAGTGCTACAACTACTCCATGGGCATCCTGGCCATCGCCTGCGCCGCCACCACGGCCAAGCACTTCGCCGACGCTCAGAACCGCGATCTGCCCAAGAACAACCAGATCAACTTTATCTCGTGCATGTGCGCAGCCATCATCGGCTTCTTGCTCCTTTCGAGCGACACGATCGCCACAGACGCCGCCAGCGGCTTCGGCACCACCTATCTTGGTTCCAAGGGCCTGTTGACCGCCTTTATCGCTGCGTTTGCGACCGGCATCATCTACAAGTTCTTCATTAAGCGCAACATCACCGTCAAGATGCCCGAGCAGGTTCCGCCCAACATCTCGCAGACCTTTAAGGACATCATCCCCTTCTCCGTCTGCATCGCCGTCTTTTGGGTCTTTGACATCGTCTTCCGCGCTGCCTTTGGCTTCTGCTTTGCCCAGGGCGTCATCCAGGTGTTCCAGCCCCTGTTCACCGCTGCCGACGGCTACATCGGCCTCGCTGTGATCTACGGCGCCATGAGCCTGTTCTGGTTCGTCGGCGTCCACGGCCCCTCGATCGTCGAACCCGCCATCGCCGCCGCCCTTGTTGCCAACATGACCGACAACCTGGCTGCGTTCCAGGCCGGCCAGCACGCTTCCGCTGTCCTGACCCAGGGTGCCCAATACTTCGTCGTCTGCATGGGCGGCACCGGCGCCACGCTCGTCCTGGTCTTTATGTTCTGTTTCCTGGCCAAGTCTCAGGAGATGCGCGCCGTCGGTAAGGCCGCCATCGTCCCCGTCTGCTTTGCTGTCAACGAGCCGCTGCTGTTCGCCGCGCCCATCGTGCTCAATCCCGTCTTCTTTGTCCCGTTTGTCTTTGCCCCGATCGCCAACATCTGGATCCTCAAGATCTTTATCGACTTCTTGGGCATGAACGGCTTTATGTACACCCTGCCCTGGACCGTCCCCGGCCCCATCGGCACCATCATGGGCCTGGGCTTCCAGCCGCTCGCCTTTGTGATGCTCGCCCTCATCCTGGTCGTCGATTTTGCCCTGTACTACCCGTTCTTCCGTGCCTATGACGCCCAGAAGTGCGCCGAGGAGGCCGAGATCTCCCAGGAGGAGCTCGCCGCCAAGAACGCCGAGAAGGCCGCCAAGCTCAACGATGCCTTCCAGGGCAAGGCTGACGCCAAGAGCGTTGCCGCCGGCGCTGCTGCCGGAGCCGTGAAGGCCGACGCCCCCGCCGCTGTCGCCACTGAGGCAACGACCGCCAGCGACCTCAACGGCAAGCGCGTACTCGTGCTCTGCCAGGGTGGCGGTACCTCGGGCCTGCTCGCCAACGCGCTGGCCAAGGCCGCCAAGGAGCGCGACATCAATCTTGAGACCGCTGCCGAGGCCTATGGCAACCACGTGGACATGCTCCCCGACTTCGATCTGGTCGTCCTGGCCCCGCAGGCCGCAAGCTACCTGGCCGACCTGCAGAAGGACTGCGAGCGCGTGGGCAACAAGTGCGTCGCCTGCCGCGGTAAGCAGTACATCGAGCTTTCCCAGAACGGCGATAAGTCTCTCGCCTTCGTAAGCGAGCAACTTTCGAAGTAAGTAACGCCCAAGGCCAGCCGACCATCCACAGCCGGCTGGCCCTTCGATTTAGACGATTGGATCATCATGTCCGTTAACCCTGCTAGCGTCACCAACCCGCCTGCGCAGTTTCCCGAGGACTTTGTCTTTGGCGGCGCTACCGCTGCTTACCAGGTAGAGGGCGAGACCCGCACCCACGGTAAGGGCAAAGTCGCCTGGGACGACTTCTTGGAGGCCCAGGGGCGCTTTTCCCCCGATCCCGCTTCGGACTTCTACAACCAGTACCCCGTCGACCTGGAGCTGTGCGAGGAGTTCGGCATCAACGGCATTCGCCTCTCCATTGCCTGGAGCCGCATCTTCCCCAACGGCACCGGCGAGATCAACCCCGAGGGCGTGCAGTTCTACCACGATCTCTTCGCCGAGTGCCACAAGCACCACGTTGAGCCGTTTGTCACGCTGCATCACTTCGACACGCCGCTTGCCCTCTTTGAGAAGGGCGACTTCCTCAACCGCGAGACCATCGATGCCTTTGTGGACTTTGCCACCTTCTGCTTTAAGGAGTACGCCGACCAGGTGACCTATTGGTTCACCTTTAACGAGATTTGGGCCGATGCCTCCAACACCTACATCGAGGGCACCTTCCCCGGCGGCGTCAAGGCGCATCTGGCCGAGGCTTTCCAGTGCGAGCACAACATGATGCTCGCCCACGCCAAGGCCGTGCTGGCCTTCCACAACGGCGGTTTTAAGGGCAAGATCGGCGTCATTCAGTCGTTGGAGTTCAAGTACCCGCTCAACGAGAACGACCCCGCCGACATCAAGGCCGCCAACAACGAGCACGTGCTGCAAAACCAGTTTTTGCTCGACGCCACCTTCCGCGGCGACTACGCGCCCGACACCCTCGAGTGCGCCAACCGCCTGGCTGCCGTCTCGGGCGGCACCATCGAGATCCTAGACGAGGATCTGGAAATCATGCGCGAGGCCGCGCTCTACAACGACTACCTGGGCGTTAACAACTACCAGTGCCGTTTCTTGAAGGCTTACGACGGCGAGAACGACCTGCACCACAATGGTACGGGCGAGAAGGGCACCGGCCGCTGGCGCGTCAAGGGTATTGGCGAGCATGTGAACAAGCCTGGCATCCCCACCACCGACTGGGACTGGATCATCTATCCCGAGGGCCTGTTCGATCTGCTCGTCTACATTAAGCAGCGCTACCCCAACTACAAGCAGATCTTCATCACCGAGAACGGCATGGGCTACAAGGACCCCTACAAGGACGGTTTTGTGGACGACCAGCCGCGCATCGACTACATCGAGCAGCACCTGCGCTGGCTGCTCAAGGCCATGGAGGTGGTTGTCACCGTGGGCGGTTACTTCCTGTGGAGCCTGCA
>CABSUD010000168.1:0-3863 GCA_902480795.1 uncultured Collinsella sp.
CTCGACGCCTGGGGGCCGCACCGTCATTTCTTGCTGAGCATCGTGGGCACGCTGGCAACCGGCGCGGCGATCCTCGTTTTTGGCAGCGCGACTGGCATCGTCCTGCTCGGCGCGGTGCTCCTGGGCTTTGTGATGGGGTTCGCCCAGCCCATCGCCACATCCTATCCAGCCTACCTCACCGATGATCCTGTCGAGCTCAAAGACATCAACTCCGCCATCGCCATGTTTTCAAACGTGAGTATCATCGTTGGCCCCACGCTGGGCGGCTTTGTCGCGGCGGCTGCGTCGTCGCGCGCGGTGTTCGTGCTCATGATGATTTTTACCGTACTGGCGCTCATTGCCGGTTGGGGCTTTAGGCCGCAAGCAGGTCGCGTCGCCGTGCGCGAAAGTACTCCCGCGGATAGCAGCACAACGGCAAGTACTGCCAGTCAAAGCTCCGACTCCAGTAAATCCACCCGCGCCACCTTCGCAGCCAGCATCAAGACAGTCTTCACCAACAGCGTCCTCGCGCTACTTTTCTGCATCATTTTTCTTTCGAACTTTGGCTACGGGGCCTTCGATCCGCTCGAGTCGTTTTTCTATCGCGATGTCCTACGCGTCGGCGTTGAGTGGATGGGCTGGCTCTCGTCGGCCTCGGGCGTGGGCGCGGTGCTGGGCGCCGTCGTTGCGCTCCGCCTGCCGCCGCACCTGGTCAACCTTAAAACGCTGCTCGTGGCACTTATGTCCGTGGGCCTGGGAAGTTTGCTCTATGTGGGGACACCGTACGTGGGCGTGGCCCTCGTCGGCCAGATTGCCCTGGGCGTGGCCTGGGGCGTCGTCAACCCGCTCCACAACACGATCGTGCAAACGACGGCCCCGCTCGAGCAGCTCGGTCGCGTGAACTCGGTCATGGGCTTTGGCAATATGTTTGCCGGCGTGGCGCCGCTGGCGATTGCCCCGTGGCTGGCGGCGACATTTGGCGTGCAGCAGACGCTCGTAGGGGCGGGCATGGTCGTGACGGCGGTTCCCGCGGCGTTGCTGCTGTCTGGACGCCGGCACTTTGATCGTGCCGCAAGGCAGTAAAAACCATCACAACATTCAGCGAAAATCGCGATTCTGCCGAAAAACGTCGAATGTTGTGATGCTTTGCGCCCCGGGCCAGGCCACCCTTCGGGTTCGGCCACCACAAGGGGGTGTTCCTATAGTTTTGTCAACTGGGAAATGCTCTCCGTGCGACCGAATCGCGGCATGCTGACGCCAAGCCATTAGGCCGGTGGGCTTCAGTCTGCTCGGTGCGTTTCGGCTAGGCTGCGTAAGGCACCCTGTCTCGCATGACCGCGTAGATGACCTTCAGTCTCTTTCGCGCCAGCGCCTTGAGCGCCTTGCCGTGCGACATGCCCCGCTCCCGGCACCTGGTGTAGTAGTCGCCCCATCTCCCCTCTGTCCGGGTAAGGCAGTTACATGAGAATATGAGCAGGTTCTTCAGCCTCTTGTTGCCTTGGCGCGATGCCGTCACCGAGGAGATCGAGGTTCCCGACTGGCGGTTGCGCGGCGCCAGGCCGCAGTACGACGCGAGCCTGTCGTGACTGGGGAAGTCTTCGATGTCGATGGAGATCGCAAGCTCGGAAGCGGTTTTGGGCCCGATGCCCGGCACCGTCAGGAGGCATCGGTAGGTATCGTCGCCCTCGAGCAGGGCGGAGATCTCCGCCGTGATCGCCTCGATCTCCGCCGAGTTCTCGGATATCCTGCGCGCGAGCAGTTTCACCGCCCGGTCCTCGGCGGCGACGACCGACGCATCCGGCCTTGTCGAGGAGGTTGTCGAGCGGACGAGGGCCTCGATCTTACCGCGCGCCGCCCCACGCGTGAGCGCCGCCGCCCTGCGGGGCCCGGCGTCGGCTACCGACCAGGCCCCGCCGAGGGATGCCATGAGCCTCAGCTGGGGCCCGTCGGACAGGTCGACCAGCGCCTCGAAGGCGGGGCACGATTCCAGCAGGATGCTGCGCAGCCGGTTCTTATTCCTAGTGTTCTCGCAGGTCAGGAAGTTCCTCTGGGCGGCCAGCGCCCTCGCCGCCGCAATCGTCGGACCTGGGTCTCCGACCGGCAGGAGCGCGTCGGGGATGCCAAGCGCCGTCTTCGCGATGACCATCGCGTCTCGCTCGTCGGTCTTGGCGTCGCCGGCGAAGAGCCTGGCGGCCCCGTGCGCCGCGAGTCCCGGCAGGTACGCCGCCGACATCCCGGCCGCCCTGGCGCGGGCGAGCGCGAGGGCGCCTATGTTGCGCGACTGGTCGACGACCACGAGCGCATCGGGGAAGCGGCCGAACAGCGAGTCCAGGTCGTCCTCCCTGTTCGCGACGGGGGCGCTCAACAGCACCTCGCCATCTCGAGTCGCGACGCATGCCCAGTGGGACGATTTCCCGACATCGAGCCCGATGACGGCTTCCGGCATTCTAATTGGTGCCACGGTGGTATCCTCCAATCGGTAGGCCGATCGGAACCCCTCCCCGCGACACCCACATTACCTGGCCGTGGCGCTTGCGCCCGGCAGTTTCCTATCAGTCGTCCGGAGCGGCGAGCGCCCCCGGTGGCAACACCCCCCGGGCCCTCTACGGGGCAGGGGCAGACGGCCATCCGGAGGCGCCCGATCGGCGGCCCCTCGGGGCTTGCCCGTATCGTAGGCAATGCGCCGAATGCTCGCCATCGAAATTTATCGATGGCCTATTTCAGACTGTAATGGGCAGGCACCTTTGTGGCGATTGGGTCCCAACGGCCCGTGCCTTGGTATACCATGTACGCCGTTCACGAATACACCCCACACCGCCGCGCTACCCAGAAAGGCCCCCATGGACACCACCTTCAGCCACATCAAAGCCGTGTTCTGCGATATCGATGGCACGCTGCTCACGAGCCAGCACACGGTGTCCCCGCGCACCGTGGCGGCGATTCGTGCCCTGCGCGAGCGCGGCGTGCTCTTTGGCCTGTGCACCGGGCGCGACGCCCATGCGACCGAGGCCATGTACGAGCTCTGGGGCATCGAAGGCCTGGTGGACGTGCTGGTGGGCTGCGGTGGCGCCGAGGTCATCGACCGCGCGCACGACATCAACGAGCTGAGCTACCCGCTGCCAGGCGAGACCATCGCGCGCATCTGCAAGCACATGGCGGACCTTCCGACAACGCCCGTCTGCCCCCGAGACGGCGTGTTCTACGTGCCCGAGAGCAACGCGTGCGTCGAGCACCTGTCGCGCGTCGACGGCGTGCCCTACCAGGTGGTCGACTTTGCCGAGTTCCTGCGCGATCCGCAGCCCAAGGTGATGTTCACCATGGCGCCCGAGGTAATGCCGCGGGTGATTGAGCGGGCGTCGACGTTTGCCGATAACACTGTTAAGGCGGCGGCTCTGCAAACCACGCAGCGGCTCTACGAGTTCATGGATCCGCGCGTGTCCAAGACGCGCGGCCTTGTGCGCGTGGCGGAGCTCAACGACATGGAGCTCCAGAACATCTGCGTGTTTGGCGATGCCGATAACGACACCTGCATGGTGGCCGACGCCGGCGTGGGTGTGGCCATGGCAAATGGCAGCGATGCCACCCGTGCCGCCGCCGATTTTGTAACCGCCAGCAACGACAAAGACGGCATCGCGATCTTTATCGAGGAGCATCTGCTGTAGCGCAGGGGGGGAGAACCACCACAAAGGGGCAGGCACCTTTGCGGTGGCCTCAGGCGATTTGGGCGAATTGATGCCTAAAATCTGCGCGTAAATTCAAAGATGGTTGTCTGAACATCACGCTTCTAACCACCGATGGGTTAAAGATATTCTCATCAGTTTGGTAGGGTATTCATCCCGGTTGATGACCTACCGCTCACGGTCGATTATCGACCGTTCACAGGA
>CABSUD010000169.1:0-3806 GCA_902480795.1 uncultured Collinsella sp.
AAGCACCGCCATCAGTACAATAGCGCCCTCCTCCTCGTGGACAGCGCTGATCAGCATGCCGCAGCTGGGAATACCCATCATCTTGCGCGGAGGCAGGTTGGTGATGGCGAGCAAGGTCTTGCCAACCAGGTCCTCGGGCTCGTAATAAGCGTGAATACCGGAGAGGATGGTGCGGTCGGTGCCGGTGCCGTCGTCGAGCGTAAAGTTCAGCAGCTTCTTGGACTTCTTGACGGCCTCGCATGCCTTGACCTTCACGGCGCGGAAGTCGCTCTTGGAGAAGGTATCAAAGTCGACGAACTCCTCAAACAGCGGCTCGACGGCAATCTTGGAGTAGTCGAGCGTGGGCTTGAGCGGCTTGACGAAGGGACTCGCGGTGTTGCCGGCCTCGGCAGCCTTGGCAGCGGCGGCACCGGACTGGAAACCCTTCTCGGGCTTCATGTGCGGGAACAGCAGCACGTCGCGGATGGAAGCCTGGTTGGTGAGCAGCATGACCACGCGGTCGATACCGATGCCGATGCCGCCCGCAGGAGGCATACCGTACTCGAGGGCGCGCACGTAATCCTCGTCGTACTCCATGGCCTCGTCGTCGCCGCCGGCCTTCTCGGCCATCTGGGCAGCGAAGCGCTCGGCCTGGTCGACCGGGTCGTTGAGCTCGGAGAACGCGTTCGCGTACTCGTGGCCGGCGATGACCAGCTCAAAGCGATGGGTCAGGCGCGGGTCATCCTCAAAGCGCTTGGCAAGCGGGCTAACCTCGATGGGGTAATCGCACACGAAGGTGGGGTTGACGATGGTGTCCTCGCCCAGCTCGTCATAGATCTCGGCGATGATCTTGCCAGCAGTCCACTCGGGCTTGATCTCCAGGCCCTTCTCACGCGCGGCAGCAGCAAGCTCCTCGGCGGGCGTGTCGATGGTGACCTGCTTGCCGAGCACGTCGGAGACGATGTCGGTCATGGGACGGCTGGCCCACTCACCGGACAGGTCGATAGTCTGGCCCTGATACTCGATGACCTCGGGGTTGCCGATAGCCTTGTTAGCGGCCTTAATGACACCCTGGGCGAGCGCCTTCATGCCCTCGAGATCGGAGAAGGCACGGTAGGCCTCCATCGTGGTGAACTCGGGGTTGTGGGTAAGGTCCATGCCCTCGTTGCGGAAGATACGACCGATCTCGAACACGCGCTCAAAGCCGCCGACGATGCAGCGCTTGAGGTGCAGCTCGGTGGCGATACGCAGATAGCACTCCTGATCGAGCGCGTTGAAGTGCGTGATGAACGGCTTGGCAGTAGCTCCGCCCTGGATGGTCTGCAGGATAGGGGTCTCGACCTCCATGTAGCCATCGGACTCCATAAAGCGGCGGAACGTGGAGAGAATCTGCGAACGCTTGCGGAAGGTCTCGCGAACGTCGTCATTGGCGATCAGGTCGACATAGCGCTGACGATAGCGGGTCTCCTTGTCGGAGAGACCGTGGAACTTCTCGGGCAGCGGGCGAACGGCCTTGGACAGCAGCGTCGCGCTCTTGGGGGCAACGGAAAGCTGGCCACGCTTGGTGCGCACGACTACGCCGGCCACGCCCAGGATATCGCCCAGGTCGAGGGCCTTGAGCGTATTCCAGGCAGCCTCGTCCATGTCGTTGATGCGGCAGAACAGCTGAATCTCGGCAGTCGCATCGCGCACGACGATGAACATGATCTTGCCCTGACCGCGCTTGGCGACCACGCGGCCGGCGATCTTCACGACATCCTCGGTGTCCTCGCCATCGGCAAGCTCGGCGTACTTAGCCTCGATATCGGCGACGTAGTCCTCAATCTCGGAGTGCTCGGGATAGGGGTTCTGGCCCGCCTCGAACAGGGCGGCGCGCTTGGCCAGGCGGGTGGCGCGCTCGTCGTTGAGCGTCGATGCCTGATCGGCGGCGTTCTGGTTCTCTGCCATAGTTAGCTCCTCAAACTAAAACGCTCCCCAGGATTCGGTCCCAGGGAGCGAAAACATACCTTTACGCGGGACCGTGGTCTAGCGTGCGATCTTGGCGATGGTGTAGACGCGAGTCTTGCCGGAAGGCGTAACGACCTCGACGGAGTCGCCCTCGCCATGGCCAATGATGGCGTGGCCGACCGGAGACTCGTTGGAGATCTTGTGCTCGAGCGAGTTGGTCTCGGTGGTACCGACAAGCGTGACCTCGATGAGCTCACCGTTGGGGTCGACCAAGGTAACAGTCGAGCCAATGGAGACGGTCAGGTCGCCCGTGCTGGCAGCGATCTGAGCGTTGGCGAGGATGGCCTGGATCTCGGCGATACGAGCGGCGTTCTGGGCCTGCTTGTCCTTGGCGGCATCGTACTCGGAGTTCTCCGAAAGGTCGCCGAACGCGCGGGCTTCCTTGATGTCCTCGACGATCTCCTTGGCGTAATCGCCCTCACGCCAAGCGAGCTCCTCGACGAGCTTCTGGCGGCCCTCAGCGGTCAGTACGATCTGGCTTGCGTCCATACGGATATCTCCCCAACTATGATGTAACGATCAACTGTCAACAAAAACGAAAAAGACCGGCTAGCCTGCGGGCAAGCCGGTCAGGTGCTCACCCCAAAGGGATGGGACTACTCTGCGTCCGCGTCGCTGTCCTCTGCCTTCTTTTGCTTGGCAGCAGCGAGCTTGGCCTCGAGCTCTGCGATCTCCTTGTCCTCCTTGGACTCCTCGACCACAACCTCCTCGGCCTGCTTGGTTTCGCCCTTATCGTCGCCCTCCATACCCTCGCGGATATTCTTGACGGTAGAGCCGAGGGACTTGCCGAGCTTCGGCAGGTTCTTAGGCCCGAAGATAATCAGGACAACGACGAGAATAATGATGAGCTCAGGAGCCCTCAGTCCAAACATGTAGACCTCCACAATACAGCGAGACAAGCTCGAATGAATTTGGTGCTCCCGAAGAGACTCGAACTCTTACGCACTTAAGCATTAGTTTCTAAGACTAACATGTCTACCACTTCCATCACAGGAGCAAAATTTTGGAGGAGTTGACTGGATTTGAACCAGCGACCCCTGCGTCCCGAACGCAGCGCTCTACCAAACTGAGCCACAACCCGTTAGCTCGACTATAGTAACAAAGATCTCCGTCATGTGCCAGAGAAATTTTTACTTCTTTGGCGCTTCAATGCGAACCGTGTCGGAAACGAGCTCCGTTGCATAAGCCCACCAGCCGTTTTGATGAGCGGCTGCCGAAAGATTGGCTGCCGTGGCGGCGCTATCGCAGAGAGCAAACGAGCAGGCACCCGAACCGCACACGTTTGCGGCAATGGTACCGTCCTGTGAACGAAGCCAGTCGAGCACTGTTTGAATCCGCGGCTCCATCTGCGCGGAAATGACACCCAGGTTGTTGCGGACGAGCGCGTAGGCCGTCTCTGCGTCTCCCGAGCGAAGGGCAGATGCGATCGCTCCAGGCTTGTCCGCAGGCGCTGGGGTCTCGTCAAAACGTCGATAGGCTTCAATTGTTGAAACGCTTGCCTCACGCGGCTTGACCAGCACGACGGGTGTCGCGGGAAGTGCGGGGTACTCGGTTGCCAGCACGTCTCCCCCACCCACATAAAATGCAGGGCTGGCATGCAAAAAGAAGGGAACATCGGCGCCAATGCCGCGCGCAATGTTGTCCAGCGCGGGATCGGTGCGGTCGATACCCCACAGCTCTGCCAAGGCAACAATGACCGCCGCGGCATCCGTCGAAGGACCGCCCAGGCCGGCACACAACGGGATGCGCTTCTCGATCGTGATGCAGACATTGGCTTCGCGACCATAATGCTCGGCCATAGCGAGCGCAGCACGATACGC
>CABSUD010000170.1:0-3796 GCA_902480795.1 uncultured Collinsella sp.
GACGTGGCGATCGACGAGGTCGTCGCCAAGGTCGCCGAGCTTGTGAAGGCTGCGCGCCGTTAATCGGCGATTTCGCTTGTAGTTCGATATACGGGACGGTTCCGCATTTCTCCAGATAGGGGAGATGCGGGGCCGTCCTTTTATCTTGTCGGCGTGCTCAATCGCTAAAAGGAAAAACCCCACAGCCCATGCGAGCTGCGGGGTTTTTCCTTTGTGCCTCCGATGCGAAATGAATCGCTCAGATATTACTGATAATCGACGACGTCGATCCAGTTCTTCAGGAACTCATCGTTTACGTTGCGCTTACGAGCGAGCTCGGAAGCGGCGACGATGCTCGTCCACTGACGCACGACCTGCATGGGCATGTCGGCGCGGTCGCAGTAGAGCTCCAGGTAGGCCTCGGCCTGATCCTTGCTGTTGAGGGCAAAGAGCAGGTAGGTGGTGGCAACGTCGGCAGCAGGGGAGCCTTGGGTGGCGTGTGCCCAGTCGCAGACGTACAGCTGGCCGTCGTCGCCGACGATGACGTTGGAGGGGTTGAAGTCGCCGTGGCAGACCTTGAACTCCTTGGTCATGCCGTCCAGACGCTCCTGAAGGTTGTAGCGCGTGGTGGCATTGAGCTGATCGAGGCTGTCGATCATGCGGGCGAACTTGTCGCGCTGACGGTTGAGCAGCGGGGAGGTGTAGCCGTGGATCTCGATCTGGAGGTCGACGAACATCTCGAGGTACTCACCAAAGCGCTGGGGCTCGGCAGTCATCTTGTCGGCAAGGGTGGTGCCCGGAACCTTCTCGGTCACGAGCGCCCAGCCGTTGGCGTTCTCGAGCTGAGAAACCTCGAGAGCCTTGGGGCTGCGGATGCCGCACTCATTGATGCGGGCAAGATTCAAAGCCTCGTTGAACACGTCAGAGACAGGCTTGGTCTCGTTAAAGACCTTGACGATCTTGTCGCCCAGGTCGTAAACGACCTTGTTGCCACGGCGGACGAGCTCGGTCTTGGAATCGGGTAGCAGCATGGTTGCATCCTTTCAACGATGCGATAGAAGCGACGGCGGGGGTGTGTGAAACACCCGTGCACCCCCGCCGTTAAAACCGTGCTAGAACTAGCAGACGGCGTAATCCTGAGGCTCGCGGCCGTAGTAGGCGTCCAGGTAGAGCTCCTTGATCTCGCTCATGAGCGGGTAGCGCGGGTTAGCGCCGGTGCACTGGTCGTTGAATGCCTGCTCGGTCATCTCGTCGAGGGTGTCGAGGAAGTACTGCTCGTCAACACCGTAGTCGGCGATGGTCTTCTTGACGCCGATGAAGTCCTTGAGCTCCTCGAGCTTCGTGATGAAGTTCTCGAAGACCTCCTTGTCGTCCTTGCCCTCGATGCCGCAGTACTTGGCCATCTCGGCGTAGTTGTGCAGCGCGTTGGGGTAAGGATACTGGGAGAACGTGCCCATCTTGACGGGAGCCTCAGCGGCGTTGTAGCGCATGACGCGCGTCAGGATGACGGCGTTGGCGATGCCGTGGGGCAGGTGATGGAAGGCGCCGAGCTTGTGGGCCATGGAGTGGTTGAGGCCCAGGAAGGCGTTGGCGAAGGCCATACCGGCCATGCAGGAGGCGTTGTGCATCTCCTCGCGGGCATGCGGGTCCTTGGCGCCGTTCGTGAAGCTGGAGGGCAGGTTCTCGAAGACGAGCTTAGCAGCGCGCTCGGAGAGGCCCTTGGTGTAGTCGGAAGCCATGATGGAGACGTAGGACTCGATGGCGTGGGTCATGACGTCGATGCCGGAGGCAGCGGTCAGGCCGCGCGGGGCGGTCATGCAGTTGTCGGCGTCGACGATAGCCATGTTGGGGAGCAGCGCGTAGTCGGCGAGCGGCCACTTGATGCCGGTCTCCTTGTCGGTGATGATGGCGAACGGCGTGCACTCGGAGCCGGTACCCGAAGAGGTCGGGACGGCGACGAAGTAGGCCTTCTTGCCCATCTCGGGGAAGGTGAAGATACGCTTGCGGATGTCCATGAAGTCCATGGCCATGTCCTCAAACTTGCACTCGGGGTGCTCGTACATCATCCACATGATCTTGCCGGCGTCCATAGCGGAGCCACCGCCGACGGCGATGATGACGTCCGGCTCAAAGAGAGCCATCTGCTTGGCGCCACGACGTGCGCACTGCAGCGACGGATCGGGCTCGACGTCGTAGAAGCAGTCGTGGGCGATGCCCATCTCGTCGAGCTTGGCCTCGATGGCGCGGGTGTTGCCATTCTTGAAGAGGAACTGGTCGGTGACGATGAAGGCGCGCTTCTTGCCCATGACGTTGCCCAGCTCGTCGAGGGCGACGGGCGTGGAACCCTTCTTGAAGTAGACCTTCTCGGGAGCGCGGAACCACAGCATGTTCTCACGGCGCTCGGCCACAGTCTTAACGTTGATCAAGTGCTTCACCCCAACGTTCTCGGAGACGGAGTTGCCGCCCCAGGAGCCGCAGCCCAGGGTCAGAGACGGCTTCATGCCAAAGTTGTACAGGTCACCGATGCCGCCGTGCGAGGACGGGGTGTTGATGACGATACGGCAGGCCTTCATGACGTGCTCGAACAGGCTGATCTTCTCGGCCTGGGCGGGGTGCACGTACAGAGAGGCGGTGTGGCCCGGGCCACCGGCGAGCACCAGGTGCTCGGCCTTGTCGACGGCCTCCTGGAAGTCCTTGGCGTGGTACATGGCCAGGACCGGGGAGAGCTTCTCGTGGGAGAACTCCTCCTTGGCGGGGTCGGTGGAGGTGACCTCGGCGATCAGGATCTTGGTCTTGGCGGGAACCTCGATGCCGGCGAGCTCGGCGATCTTGGCGGCAGCCATGCCGGGGATGCGGTGATCGAGAGCGCCGTTCTTGAACATGGCGGCACGCAGGGCCTCCATCTCGGCACCCTGCTTGACGAAGTAGCAGCCGCGCTTCTGGAACTCGGCCTTAACCTGGTCATAGATGGTGTCGATGACGGTCACGGACTGCTCGGAAGCGCAGATCATGCCGTTGTCGAAGGTCTTGGAGTGGATGATGGAGTTGACGGCGAGCAGCACGTCGGCGGTGTCGTCGATGATGACCGGGGTGTTACCGGCGCCAACGCCCAGGGCGGGCTTGCCCGAGGAGTAGGCGGCCTTGACCATGCCCGGGCCACCGGTGGCGAGGATGATGTCGACGTCGCGCATGACCATGTTGGTCAGCTCGATGGAGGGGACATCGACCCAGCCGATGATGCCCTCGGGGGCGCCGGCCTTGACGGCGGCGTCAAGCACGAGCTTGGCGGCGGCGATGGTGCACTTGGCGGCTGCCGGGTGCGGGGAGATGATGATGCCGTTGCGGGTCTTCAGGCTGATCAGCGTCTTGAAGATCGCGGTGGAGGTGGGGTTGGTCGTCGGGATGACGGCACCCACGATGCCGATGGGCTCGGCGATCTTGGTGATGCCGTAAGCCTCGTCGCGCTCCAGGACACCACAGGTCTTGGTGTTCTTGTAAGCGTTGTAGATGTACTCTGCGGCGTAGTGGTTCTTGATGACCTTGTCCTCAAGAACGCCGCGGCCGGTCTCCTCGATGGCCATCTTCGCCAACGGGATACGAGCTTTGTTGGCGGCCATGGCGGCCTCGTAGAAGATCTTGTCGACCTGCTCCTGCGTGTACGTAGCAAAAAGCGCCTGGGCCTCTCGCATCTGAGCGAGCTTAGCCTCAAGCGCCTCTACGTTGTCCACAATTGCGGGAGTAGTGTTTTCCGGTGACTTTTTCACCATTTGTGTCTCCTTGCGATCGGAGATTTACCCTACGCCTTGCATGATAGCAA
>CABSUD010000171.1:0-3796 GCA_902480795.1 uncultured Collinsella sp.
GTCCCTTTTTGGCAGGTCGGAAACTAAAGGCGGTAGGGGGCGCCGCTGCGAATGATGGACTCGCGTACCAGGACATCCATCGCGTCGAGGGTGATCTCGGGCATCTCTCGGTACTTTTGCAGCACCGATAGCTCGGTGCAGGCCAGAATGACGCGGTCGCAGCCGCTACGGGCGAACTCCCACATCACGCGGTCGAACTTATCCATATCGGGCTCACGTCCGGCCTTCACATCATCGTAGATAAGCGACATCACATCGTTCTGACGTTTCTCGCTGGGATAGACAACCTCAACACCCGCAGCCTTACATTCGCGGCCGTAGACGCCCGCGCCCACGGTTCCGTCGGTGCCCATGATGCCAATCTTGTGCACCGGCTCGGCCGGCATACTCAGGTTGGGGTCGAACTCGCACTCCCCCATCACCGCACCGGCCAGAGCATAGCGCACCGACTCACGCGGCATGTGGATAATCGGCACCTCCGTAAACGACTGGATCTGGTCGTAGAAGTAGTGTGACGTGTTGCAGGGAATAGCAATGTGCGCACAGCCCAGCGACTCGAGTGCCTGGGCACACTCTTTCATGGTCGCCAGCAGCTTGGCATGCTCGCCGGTCTTAATGGCCAGCGTGCGGTCGGGCATGGTCGACTTGGAGAGCACCACCATGTCGATATGTTCCTGATCGCAGGCAGCAGCCGTATGACGCACCACCTGGTCGTAGTAATACGACGTGGCCTCGGCGCCCATGCCGCCGATAACTCCCAGCTTTTCCATCGCCGCCTCCTTGGTGACGCTTGCGCAATTGCGCGTATCATACCCGCGCCCGCCCGATGCAAACCGGACGGGCGCCGCACCCATCTACTTGTAATACGTCTTGAACAGCTTAAAGTGGCGCAGCTTGGTGTGCCACATGCGCAGCCAGCGGTTAAAGACAAAGTCGCCCTTCATAAACGAAGGGTCGGCGCCCTTGCCTTCCTTGTCCAGGCGATGCACCTTAGCGCGCAGCTCGGGATCCTTGACGTACTTGTCGACGACGCCCATGGGGACGACCATCCACAGGGCCTCGTCCTGAGCCGTCACAAACTCCGGCTCAAACGGACGGTTGAACACATACTCGTCCACCACATACTTGGCAACGTTAAAGCCGCTGTTGGTAACGTAGTAGTTGCTGCGGCCCTGGCGCGTGTTGAAATCGAAGAACTTAAACGAGCCGTCGCGCTCGTCGTACTTTACGTCAAAGTTGGAATAGCCCACAAAGTGAAGGTCCTCGAGCAACTTGCGCACGCCGCCCATGAGCTCGTCGTTGGGCTCGGTAATGATACAGGCATGGTTGCCGACACCGTGGGGCTGATGCTCCTCGAGCAGCACATGGCCCAGGCACATCATGCGGACCTTACCGTTGCGGTCGGAATAGCTGGTGAGCACGCGCATGTACTCGTCGTTGCCGGGCACGCGATCCTGCAAGATCAGATCGTCGGTGTAGCCGCTGGCATACGAATCGCGAATGACCTGTTCCAGCTCGGCGCGGTCGGCAATCTCATAGGCCTTCTTCTGGCCCTCGAACTCATGCTGCCACCACATGATGCCGTCAGAAGGCTTCAGAATCATCGGGTAAGGAAAATCGATCTGGTCGAGCACTTCGGCAGGCGCCTCACCCTGAGCATTGAGCATCGCCTTGGTAAAGGTAAACGTGTGTGGATAGGGCACGCCATGCTTCTCGCACAGCTCGTAGAAGATCTCCTTCTTCTGGCACTGCTCGAGCATGCTATAGGGAGCGTAAGGCGCGACGATGTTATCCGCCAACTCATGGGCATCCTTGGCCTGAGCCACGAGGGCAACATAGTTATCGCCACAGCCCACAAGGACAATCGTCTTATCGGCATGCGCTTGGGCAATGCCGTTGACGGTCCTGAGCATCACGGGCATGGTATCGATATCCACGTTGGGCGTGTAGTCGATAATCTGGCTGCGGTACGCGGGACCCGTCTGATACTTGCCAAAGACTAGGCTCTTGACCTGATACTCCTCGTAGAAGGCGCGCGCCACCGAATACGCGTTGATGTCGCCGCCGAGCAGCACGGGAATAAACTCGCGCTCTGTAAACTGCAATGCCATGGAAACTTCCTATCATGAACTGCCCACACAACGGGCGGTCTTTGCGCAACTGATTCATTCTAGCGTGCCAAGCCGCCGGCGCCCAAAGCTCCACCGTATCTATGGCAATCGGTGTGATTATCCAGCACGAAGGCAGCAATCACCGGTGTACGACAACGGGCAATGAACCCACCGTTGTTGTAGGATTCAACATGTTGCCCGCCCCGTCGAAAGGTACACCGTGCCCCAGGCTCATCCGATCAACAACCCCATCATTGACGCCGCAAAGCGCGAACTTGCGGATCGTGCCCAGACGGCAGCTCCCCTACGTACCGCAAACGATGCTTACAACGGGCCTGCCCGCATCGTCTCGATCAACACGTCGGAGCACAAAGGCACGCGTAAGTCACCCGTCGCTGACGGGCACGACACCGTTATAGAGCAATTTGGCCTCGCCTCCGATGCGCACGCCGGGCATTGGCACCGCCAGGTTTCCTTTTTAGCCGCAGAGTCTATTCAGACGGCGCAGGCGCGCGGGCTCGATGTGCACGAGGGCGACTTTGGCGAGAACTTCACAACCCAGGGCATCAACCTGCTCTCGCTCCCCTTGGGCACACAGCTCAAGCTTGGCAGCGAGGTGCTTGTCGAAATCAGCCAAATCGGCAAGGTCTGCCACACACGCTGTGCCATCTACTATCTCGCCGGCGACTGTATCTTTCCCCACGAGGGCATTTTCGGCGTGGTGCTACAAGGCGGAGAAGCCCATACCGGCGACGACGCCTGCGCCCAGACGGGCAGCGTCCAGATAGTAGCGCATATACACAAGCCAGAATTCGCTCGTCAGCGTGGTCATGGCCGCACCAAGGCAGATCAGAATGTGGGTGCGGAAGCCGGCGCTGCGGCGCTTGAATTCGCGCTCCATGCCTACGATCCCGCCGCACAGTGTGCTCAGGATCAGCCGGAATGCAACGGAAGCAAGTGTGATATCCCGTAATCCGTCAAAAATAGATAGCATTGCGATCCTCTCCCCCTCAAATCTCGTCGATCATGGTCACGCCATGAACCTCAGACAGCGCCGCCAGGATCTGTGGATGCTGCTGATGCGCACTGAGCCGGACGCTGAGCACCGCGCTGGGATAGCGGTGATACTCCTCTCCGCCGCGGTCGATCTCCACGCCGTAGATCTGCACGCCCTGCGCCTTGACATGGCTGAGCAGCACACCAAGCTCATCGAGCGACTTGAGCTCCACGTAGATATTCATATTGCGCGCGTTTTCCAGCAGATACACCTCCACCATCGGCAGAAAATGAATACACAGGAACATCAGCGCAAAGGCGATGATAACGCACTCATAAAAACCCGCACCGATGGCAATTCCCATGCAGGCAGATGCCCAAAGTCCCGCGGCAGTCGTCATTCCCTTGACCTCCTGCCTGCCGGTGACGATGATCGTACCGGCAGCCAGAAAGCCGATGCCGCTGTAAACCTTTGCTCCAAGGCGGCTCACGTCGACCTGCTTGCCGGTCGTCACGGCGATCTCCGCCCAGACGGTACTGAGCTGTACGAACAAATACTGGCTCAGAATGCTGGTCAGCGCCGACCCGAGGCAGACGAGCATATAGGTGCGAAAGCCTGCTGCGCGGTGCTTGCGTCCGCGCTCAAGGCCGATCATGCCGCCAAAGGCCATTGCCAGCACCAACCGCAG
>CABSUD010000172.1:0-3781 GCA_902480795.1 uncultured Collinsella sp.
CTCATGGCACTTTGCGGCGAATGTGGCGAAGACGTCGTGTTCCGCGTTTCGGGCGTGGATGAGGCCTCCTGCGTCACATCGATCAGAAATCTCTCGCTCTAAGCATGATAGGGCGCGGTAAAGGATGGTCCTTTGCCGCGCCTTTTTGTTTCGTATAGGAAACTTTTTCGAAATCTGAATGGGGACCCTTTCCAAAAAGTTAACCACGTGCTAGTTTACTAAAGCGAACATAGACGTGGTTAACTTTTATCACGCCGATGTTGAGGACGAACTGATGTTAGGAGCCGCTCATGTCTTGTGGACCGCAGGTGCCGGCCATGCCGCTTTCGATGGTAAAAGCGGGCGAAACCGTGCGCGTGTCTCGTGTAAAGGGCAATGAGGACATGAAACACCACCTCAAGGACCTCGGCTTTGTCGAGGGCAACGAAATCCACGTGGTGAGCTCGAGTGGTGCCAATATCATCGTCACGGTGCTGGGCGCACGCTTTGGCATCGATTCCAAGGTTGCCATGCACATCATGACCGTCGGTTAGTCGACGGTATTTCTGTACACTGAAAGGGGGACAAGTAAATGAAGACGTTGGGTGACGTTAAGGTGGGCGAGAGCTCTACCATCGTCAAGCTTCACGGTGAGGGTGCGCTTCGCCGCCACCTTATGGACCTGGGGCTCATCAAGGGCACTTCGTTCAAGGTCGTGAAGGTTGCACCGCTCGGTGATCCGGTCGAGATCAGCGTGCGCGGCTACGAGCTTTCCATCCGCAAGGAGGAGGCGGCCGTCGTCGAGGTCCAGTAAGGGCCCGCGACGTATATTTCTGCAGATACAGTTAGGTATTTCTAACTTGATGCTGCAACTTTGAAGCACATTATCCAGCTCGCGCGGAGAAAGCAGCGCGAGCACACAAGGAAGAAGGATTGAATGGCGGATTCTCAGATCCATGTCGCGCTGGCGGGTAACCCCAACTGCGGCAAGACCACGCTTTTCAACCTGATCACCGGCGCCAACGGCTACGTTGGCAACTGGCCCGGCGTCACGGTTGAGAAAAAGGAAGCCAAGCTCCTAAGCGACAAGAACGTTACCATCACGGACCTCCCTGGCATCTACTCGCTTTCCCCCTACAGCCCCGAGGAGCAGTGCTCGCGCGATTACCTCATGAGCGGCGAGCCCGATGTCGTCGTCCAGGTGGTCGACGCTACCAACCTCGAGCGCAACCTGTACTTGGCGCTTCAGGTCATCGAGACCGGCCTGCCCGTGGTCGTTGCCCTCAACATGGCCGACTTGGTCGAGAAGAACGGCGACAAGATCGATACGGACAAGCTTTCCAAGAAGCTCGGTTGTCCGGTCATGATGATCTCGGCTCTTAAGAACAAGGGCATCAAGGAGCTGTTCGAGCAGGTTAAGAAGTCCGCAGCTTCCAAGGGCCAGGTGCCGGAGCACAAGTTCGACTCCTCCATCGAGGACGTTCTGGACCACATCGAGAACAATCTGCCTGCGAGCGTTCCCGCTAACAAGCGCCGCTATTACGCCGTCAAGCTGTTTGAACGTGACGCAGACGCCTGCAAACTCATTAACCTCACCAAGGAGAAAGCCGCTCGCGTGGAGGAGCTGGTCGCCCAGTGCGAGCAGGACTGCGACGACGATGCCGAGTCCATCATCACCGGTGAGCGCTACGGCGTTATTGCCCACATCATCGACGAGTGCATGACCAAGGCTCCTGCCAAGATGAGCACCTCCGAGAAGATTGACCGTGTGGTTACCAACCGTATCCTGGGCCTGCCGATCTTTGTCGTCATCATGTTCTGCGTGTACTACATCGCCGTTTCCACCTTGGGTGGCACGGTGACCGACTTCACCAACGACCAGCTCTTCGGTACCGACGGTTGGTACGTGCTCGGCCAGGGTCGCGACGCCTACGATGCAGCCGTCGAGGCCGCGGGCGACAACGCCGACTCGGTTGACCCGGCGCAGTACGGCCCCTATGTCCCGGGTATCACCACCGTGGTGCACGACGCCCTTGTGGCGGGTGGCACCGAGGACGGTGGCCTGGTCGATTCGCTGGTCTGCGACGGCATCGTCGGCGGCCTGGGCGCCATCTTCGGCTTCGTCCCGCAGATGTTCCTGCTGTTCGTCATGCTGTCCTTCCTGGAGGATTGCGGCTATATGGCCCGCGTCGCCTTCATCATGGACCGCGTGTTCCGCCGCTTTGGCCTGTCCGGTAAGTCCTTTATCCCCATGCTCGTGTCCTCGGGCTGCGGCGTCCCCGGCGTCATGGCCACCAAGACCATCGAGAACGAGAAGGACCGCCGCATGACGGTCATGACCACCACGTTCATTCCCTGTGGCGCCAAGCTGCCGATCATCGCCCTGCTCATGGGTTCCATCATCGGCGATTCTTCCACCACCGCCGCGTGGATCAGCCCGCTCTTCTACTTCCTGGGCGTCTTTGCCGTCATCGCCTCGGGCCTCATGCTCAAGAAGACCAAGCTCTTCGCCGGTCGCCCGACGCCGTTTGTTATGGAGCTTCCTGCCTACCACTTCCCGGCGATCCGCTCTTGGGCGCTGCACGTGTGGGAGCGCTGCTGGGCCTTTATCAAGAAGGCCGGCACGGTCATCTTCGCCTCCACTGTCGTGGTTTGGTTCCTCTCCAACTTTGGTAGCTACAACGGCTCTTTTGGCTTCCTGCCTGCGATGGACGGCATCCCCGAGGAGTTTATGGACTACTCCGTGCTTGCCATGCTCGGCAACCTGGTCGCTTGGATCTTCGCCCCGCTCGGCTTTAGCACCTGGCAGGCAACCGCGCTGACCGTCTCTGGCCTTGTGGCCAAGGAGAACGTCGTCGCCACCGCCGGTTCGCTGCTGTCCGTGGCCGACGCCGCCGAGACTGATCCGAGCTTGTGGACCGCGTTCGCCGGCATGTTCCCGACCATGGGCGCTTGCGTTGCCTTTGGCGCTTTCAACCTGCTGTGCGCTCCGTGCTTTGCCGCCATGGGTACCATCCGCAACCAGATGGACTCCGGCAAGTGGACCGCGATTGCCATCGGTTACGAGTGCGCCTTCGCTTGGGTTATCGGCCTGTTCATTAACCAGTTCTACAACCTGCTTGTGTTGGGACAGTTTGGTATCTGGACGATTGTGGCCATCGTGCTGCTGGTTGCGATGCTCTTCCAGATCTTCCGCCCCATGCCCAAGCATGCATGGACCGACGAGGACGAGACCAACACTGCTTCCGCCGCAGTTTCCGCTTAAGTCCAAATAAGGATTAGCCCCTTTCACGAGCCCGGGTGCCCCAGCGACACTCGGGCTTTTTGGTGGGGGAGATGTGGCGTTTCCGCAGATAAAACCGACCAAAATAAACCTGTCCCTTTTTGGTAGGTGGAGAATGGGGTAAAGTAAGTGGTGGTTAACTAGAGGAGGCTTGCTATGGCACCTATCGATATTGTTGTACTGGCTGTTATCGGCATTGCGTTTGTCGCCGTGTGCGTGCGCATCTACCGTAAGGGCACCTGCGCCGACTGCGCTCAGGGTGGCGTTTGCACGGGGCATTGCTCCAACAAAAAGACGTGCGCTGCACTTAAGGGCGTAGACAAAATCGCCGAAGACTTGGGCCGCGGTATCAAATAAAGCCCAGACATCCAAGCGCCTCGCGAGCATCCGTTCGCGGGGCGCTTTGCGCATTTGAGAGAGAGTGCGGCGAGTTGAAGAGTATTTTTTGAGTATCGTTAAATCAGTTGCGGTGAAATACGGACTGTTTTGGCTGTCAAAGGCCTTATCTACTCCGTATTC
>CABSUD010000173.1:0-3763 GCA_902480795.1 uncultured Collinsella sp.
GGCCGTAGCGTTTGGTCTGGTGGTGCAGCTGCGCCTGGAACGTGCGCCCGAGCTTGATCAGGTGCTCGAGTTTTGCCAGCGCGTCGGCCTGCCGACGACGCTCGCGGAGCTGGGCCTTGGCGAGATTTCCGATGCCGACCTGATGAGCGTTGCAGATGCGGCCTTTAGAAACGAACGCAATATGGCTAACGAACAGGCCAAGGTGACCAGACAAAAGCTCGTGCAGCTCATGCGCGAGGCATAGCTAGGCGCTTGATCGACCTTGTGCAATCGAGGCGGCGATAGGCCATAGACTATTTGCCTCAAAGGTGCGCCGCGTGTAATTTGCCCGAGGCGTGGGCCGATAGCGTATCATTATCTCTTGCTTGTTTGCACTGCTCAGGGAGGGGCCGCGCATGGCGCAGGAACACGATCTGTTTGATGACATTATCGAGATCAGCAAGGGTTTCGACTTTCTGAAAAACCCGCTTGGCGGCGTGACCGATGCACTCGATCCGTCGGCGCCGCAGTGGAATCCTGCCGACTACAAGGAGCGCCCGCGCGGCAACACCATTCCGTGCCTGACCTGCAAAAACGAAAAGAGCGGCTGCACCGCGTGCATGGACGTATGCCCGGTCAACGCTATCGAGGTCGAGGAAGACTCCATCGAGATCCTCGACTCCTGTCGCAAGTGCGGCCTGTGCGCCGCTGCCTGTCCGACCGAGGCGATCATCTCGCCGCGCCTGGCGCCCAAAAACCTGTATGACGATATCGTCTCTGCCGCTACGAGCCATGAGACCGCCTACGTCACCTGCACGCGCGCCCTTAAGCGCATGCCGCGCGAGAACGAGGTCGTCGTCGCCTGCGTGGGCGATATTACTGCCGAGACTTGGTTCTCGGTGCTGGCGGACTATCCCAACGTGAGTGTGTACCTGCCGTTGGGCGTGTGCGATAAATGCCGCAACACCGGCGGTGAGGATATTCTGGGCGAGGCGATTGCGAAGGCCGAGGAGTGGGCCGGTACGGGCATGGGCCTGGAGGTCGACCCCAAGAGCCTCAAATGCCATAAGCGCCGCGAGTACGAGCGTAAGGAGTACATGGAAAAGATTGCCCGCACCACGGGTCTAACCGTGACTAAGCTCAACCCGGCGACGGCGGCACTGGCCTCGGTGACGCAGAAGTTGAAGGCCCACCGTCACCAGATTACGCAGCTCGAGCGTACGCTCAACACCATGTGCGGCACCACGACGACTAAGCGTCGCCGTTCGCTCACGCACGGGCGGCAGCTGGTGCTCTCGACGCTGCAGAACCACCCCGAGCTTGCCCAGAACATGCAGGTGAGCACGCCGGAGTGCGATTTTGACAAGTGCACGTCGTGCGGCGAGTGCGTCAACGTGTGCCCCACGTTTGCCTGCGATTTGGTGGGAAGCGGTCGCTTTGCACTGGAGTCCACGTATTGCCTAGGTTGCGGAGCCTGCGTCAAGGTGTGCCCCGAGCATGCGCTTAAGTTGGTTGAGCATGATGCATCCAACCTGGTCGTCGTCGATCCCGAGGCCGAGGAAAAGGCCGCCCAGAAGGCGAAGGCTCACGAAGAAGCTGAGAAGGTCAAGGCCGAGGCAAAGGCCAAGCTTGACAAGATGCTCGACCAGGTGGAGAAACTCGCGGACTAGCCAGCGTCCCCAATCTCTGCTTCATTTGCACCGCCGCGGTGTCCGGATTCGCCCGGATGCTGCGGCGGCGCTATACTTATGCAGTTTGAAGTACCTGTACCAAAAGGAGCTGTCGTGTCCCTTTCCATCGGTATCGTGGGCCTGCCTAACGTGGGCAAGTCGACGTTGTTCACCGCGCTTACCAAAAAGACCGGCCTTGCCGCCAACTACCCGTTTGCCACAATCGACCCCAACGTGGGCATCGTCGATGTGCCCGATAGCCGCCTGCAAAAGCTCGCCGACATCGTTAACCCCGGCCGCATTGTGCCGGCTACGGTCGAGTTTGTCGACATCGCTGGCCTGGTGAAGGGTGCCAACGAGGGCGAGGGCCTGGGCAACCAGTTCCTGGCCAACATTCGCGAGACCGACGCCATCTGCGAGGTCGTGCGCTACTTTAAGGACCCCAACGTCATGCGTGAGGTGGGCCGCACGGGCGAGTTCGTCGATCCCGCCGGCGATGCCGACACCATCATGACCGAGCTCATCCTGGCCGACATGGGCACGCTCGAGAAGCAGCTGCCCAAGCTCGAGAAGGAGGCCAAGCGCGACAAGGAACTCATGCCCAAGTTTGAGGTCGCCAAGCGTCTGCTTGCCTGGCTCAACGAGGGCAAGCGCGCCGCATCCATGGAGATGACCGACGAGGAGCGTGCTGCCGCCAAGGGCCTGTTCCTGCTCACCATGAAGCCCATCCTATATGTCGCCAATGTAGACGAGGACATGCTCAACGAGGACCTGGCGCCCATCGATGGTGTTAAGCCGCTGCCCATCTGCGCCAAGATCGAGGCCGAGCTTTCCGAGCTTGACCCCGAGGACGCCGCCGACTACCTGGAGAGCCTGGGCCTGGAGCAGCCCGGCCTGGACGTGCTCGCTCAGGCTGCCTACAAGCTGCTCGGCCTGCAGTCGTTCTTTACGGCCGGCGAGATGGAGGTCAAGGCCTGGACGGTTCGTCAGGGCGCGACCGCCCCGCAGGCCGCCGGTGTCATCCACACCGACTTTGAGCGCGGCTTTATTAAGGCCGAGGTTATTGGCTATGACGACTACATCGAG
Organism: uncultured Collinsella sp.; assembly: GCA_902480795.1. GTDB lineage: Bacteria > Actinomycetota > Coriobacteriia > Coriobacteriales > Coriobacteriaceae > Collinsella. Next base: position 2,736 of record CABSUD010000173.1, read on the forward strand.
CTCGGCGGCGAGCAGGGCGCCAAGGCCGCCGGCAAGCTGCGTATTGAGGGCAAGGACTATGTCATGGCCGATGGCGACGTCGTACACTTCCGCTTTAACGTGTAAGGACGACGCATATGTTTAAATATGGCAAAAAAGCCGGCTACATGGGCATCGCGCTGCTCGTGCTTGCGGTGATTCCGCTGGTGGTCGCAGCGTGTGTTATCCCCAACATTGGTCCCGAGGTGGCAACGAAGTTTAATGCCGCCGGCGAGGCGACGCGCTGGGGCAAGAGCTACGAGTTGCTGGCACTGCCGGTGCTCAACCTGCTGCTGAGCGTGGCGACGTACTTTACGGCAGGACGCCAGGCTAAAAACAATGATGACTCCGCCGCCATGGCGCGCATCGTGTGCGAGCGCTACCTGCGCAACGGTTGCATCACGGGTGTGTTCCTCAACGTAATCAACGTCTACTTTATGTATTCGGCGATTACTGGAACGGGCTTTGGCTTTGGTTTCTAGCTTGTCCTTTTAGGCAACGAGCCTGCACATATATTCAATGGCTGCTGCGAGGCCGCCGCTCGATCGTGGTTTAAAGACCATATCGGCGGCGGTCTCGTTTTCGTATCCGGCACCGCGAAGGGCGAGTGCGATGCCGGCTTCCAGGAGAAGGGGCAGACCGCGTTGGCTGGTTGCGATTACGGCAGCCTGATTGAGCGAGCAGCTGTGCGCTTGGCATTGGATGGCAAGTTCACCTTGCGCCGGGCAAGGGACCAGAACAGCGGCGACGCGACTTGATAGCAATGCAAATGCTGTGCGCTCATCGGGCGAAAAGCACTCTGCTTCAACGACGACGAGCTTGGGCGGCGCGCTGTTTGTGCGAAGCGTGGCTCGGTACATGCGGACCGAAGAACCCGACATAGAAAACTCCTGTGTATTCAGCAAAACGTAAACTATAGTTTACGTTTATGTTCGGCTCCATTTCAAACTCGGCTGCATGGACGAACGTGCGAGACAGATTCTTGGCAGGCGGGTCGAAGAGACACGCAG
>CABSUD010000174.1:0-3762 GCA_902480795.1 uncultured Collinsella sp.
TGGGTATAAGCACGGTCGTACTGAGTTTTACGCGGCCGGACCGCGTCGCATTATGGAGGTCACCATGGCTGACATTAATCAGATTACCCCCGAGAACTTCGATTCCATCGTTAACGACAGTCTGCCCGTGCTGGTCGATTTTTGGGCACCGTGGTGCGGGCCCTGTCGATCCCTCTCGCCCATCGTTGACGAGGTTGCCGATGAGCTGGCGGGCAAGCTTGCCGTTGCCAAATGCAACGTCGACGACAACCAGGACCTGGCCATGAAGTATGGCGTCATGAGCATCCCCACGCTGATTGTGTTTAAGAACGGCGAGGAGATTGACCGCTCGGTTGGCGCTCTGCCCAAGGCGAGGCTGCAGGCGCTGCTGGAGAAGCATCTGTAATACGCTTGTTACATGGTGCCGTCTGCCTGCCGTCCATGAGCGCTTTTGCACCGCTCGCCGGACTTCTGGATGCACCAAGTGCAACCACGGATAGTATGGTAGTCACAAACAGCCCCCAGTGAACGGGTGCGGGTCGCACAGACTCGCACCCGTTTTCTTATGCAGCTGCGCACAGAGCGGGCGTAGTAAAATCTGAACCACTGAACTGCCCCATACAAAAGGAGATTTTCCATGCATGACGTCGGAATGAACATGAGCCAGCTTGCCATGAGCGTCAAGCAGGTCGACGACACCATCGAGCTCGCTCACGAGTGGAGCCATCAGCTGCTGCATGCGACCGAGAATTTTGACATGGAGCGCATCGGCGCCAAGCTCGAGGCCGCCATGGCCGCGCTCCACGAGGCGCATGACGCGCTCGAGGGCTACGAGGAAGCCATCGAGGCCGACCACAACTCCGTCGGCTCCGTGAAGCTGGTGTAAGGTGGCCGAACACGAGCACGGCTGCGGGTACGAGCACGAGCATCCGCACGGGGCGGACGGTGACGCGGGCTGTCACTGTAGTGGTTCCGGCTCCGAGCTGGTCCGTTTTTCGGTTACCGCACCCGACGACCTGCTGCGCCGTTTTGACGAACAGATCGCGCGCCGCGGCGACGTGGCCAACCGATCCGAGGCCGTGCGCGATTTGATTCGCGCCTCGATCGCCAAAGAGCAGATGCGCACGCCCGATGAGCACGTTATCGGGTCGCTCACCATGATTTACGACCATCACACCGGCGATCTGACGCGCCGCCTGGACGAGGTGCAGCACGACTACACCGACGAGATCGTATCGACCATGCACGTGCATCTGGATCACCACAACTGTTTGGAGATTCTGGCGCTCAAGGGTCGCGGCGAGCGCGTCTACGAACTAGCCGACCGCCTGCTGGGCCTGCGCGGCGTTAAGCACGGCGAGCTCACGTGCGCCGCCACCAAGCAGAGCCTGGGGCTGTAGCGGGATTTCCCGCAGCGCACCTGCCAAATAGGGACAGGTTTGTTTTGGCAGGTTTAGAAGTTTTACCTACCAAAATAAACCTGTCCCTTTTTGGTCGGTTTTGATGAGGGGTGTCGCATGCGGCATGTGCATATTCATGTGACGGGCATTGTGCAGGGCGTTGGCATGCGACCGTTTGTGTATCGCGAGGCCATGGCATATGGCATTTGTGGATGGGTGCTCAATGCGGGCGACGGCGTGCATATCGAGGCGCACGCTCCGGCCGATGCGCTCGATGCTTTTGTTGCCGCGCTTTCTGAGCATGCGCCTGCGGCAGCTCGCGTTGAGCGAGTCGATATTGCGGATTTGGAGCCTGGCGGCTGGAGCGCTGCCGATGAGCAGGGCTTTCACATTGTGGCGTCGCAGGACCAGACCGTGCACACGACGCTCGTCTCGCCCGATATCGCCACCTGTGACGATTGCCTGCGCGAGTTGTTCGATCCCGCCGACCGACGCTATCACTACCCCTTTATCAACTGCACTAACTGCGGCCCACGCTTTACCATCATCCGCTCGCTGCCTTACGATCGAGCGGCCACCTCGATGGATTGTTTTCCCATGTGTCCCAAGTGCGCCGCGGAGTATGCCGACCCACTCGACCGGCGTTTTCACGCGCAACCCGATGCCTGCTTTGATTGCGGGCCGCATATTACGTGGCGCGAGGCTGTAAACGGCAATGCGTGCGGGAATTCGTCCGCGACACCGACCGTCGGCACCACACGCGAGGCCAGCGACGCTATCATCGAGCGCTGCGTTGAGCTGCTGGCCAGCGGTGGCATCGTCGCCATCAAGGGCCTGGGCGGATTCCATCTAGCCTGTGACGCTGCCAACGAGCAGGCGGTGGCCGAGCTGCGCCGTCGCAAGCGTCGCAGCAATAAGCCGCTTGCCGTCATGGTGCGCAGTCTTGCTGATGCCGGGCGCCTGTGCCATATCGACGACGCTGAGCGCGAGCTTCTCGCCGGCAGTATCCGCCCCATTGTGCTGCTGCGCCGACGTGCTGCTTGCGAGAGCGGCGGCTCCCCCGACGCCCTCGCGCTCGCGCCGTCCGTCGCGCGCGACCTTCCTGAGCTCGGCGTCATGCTCCCCTATACGCCGCTTCAACATCTGTTGCTTGCCGCGGCAGAAGCCTGCGGTATGCACGCGCTCGTCATGACCAGCGGAAACCTAAGCGAAGAACCCATCGAGACCGACGACGACCTTGCCTGGGAACACCTCGTTGCCGCCGGCATCGCCGACGCGTTGCTCGGCAACGATCGCGCGATTCTCTCGCGCTACGACGACTCTGTAGTGCGCGTGGTTGACGGCGCCGTTATGCCCGTACGCCGCGCTCGCGGATATGCACCCCAGCCGCTGCCGTTGCCGGCGCTCGACGGCGCTCCGTCCTGCGTGCTCGCCTGCGGGCCACAACAAAAGGCCACGATTGCGCTCACGCGTGAAGGGACGAACGGCGAGGCGACCTGTTTTGTGTCGCAGCATATCGGCGATGTTGAAAACGGCGGGACCTTCGATGCCTGGAACGCCGCGCGCACGCGCTTGGAAGATCTCTTTGACTTGGCGCCCGCCGCCTTGGCCTGCGATGTGCACCCCAGCTATCTATCGGGCCAGTGGGCGCGCGAGCAGGCGCGAAAATGCAATCTGCCGCTCGTCGAGGTGCAGCACCATCATGCGCATATCGCGAGCGTAATGGCCGAGGCCATCGCCGCGGGCCAGCTTACAACCGACGCGCGTGTCCTTGGCATCGCCTTTGACGGCACCGGCGCCGGCACCGATGGGACCATTTGGGGCGGCGAGTTTCTTGTTGCCAGCCTTGGCGGCTTTGAGCACGCCGCGCATTTGCGCACTTGGGCGCTCCCCGGTGGGGCGGCCTCCGTGCGCGACGCCCGCCGCAACGCCTTTGCCCTGCTCAGTGAGCTCGGCCTGCTCGAGCACCCAGGCGCCGCTCGGCTTTTGGACAGCCTCGACGAGCAAACGCGCAGCGTGACAGCCACCATGATCGAGCGCGGCATCAACAGCCCGCGTACCAGCAGCATGGGGCGTCTCTTTGATGCCGCGACAGCAATTCTGGGCATCTGCGACAAGGCAACCTACGAGGGCGAACCCGCCATCGAGCTCGAAGCCGCCGCCTGGCGCGCGCTCGGCGGTAAGGCCGTTCGTCTCGACGGCAATCATGCAGGCGTATTCACGTCTGCCGACGACTCCCCCATCTTGGACCCCCAACCGCTCATCGAAGCTCTTCTGAATGGACTCGAGGCAGGCGCGCCGGCCGACAGCCTCGCCGAGGGCGAGGAAGGGGTCCTGGTGCTGGACGAAACCCCCTTCTACGCCGAAAGCGGCGGCCAGGCGG
>CABSUD010000175.1:0-3760 GCA_902480795.1 uncultured Collinsella sp.
CTGAGCATCGGGGCCGCCAAAGGCAAAGCCCTCACAGATACGGCCGTCGGCAAACACCACGCGGTGACAGGGAATCTCGCCGGGGCGCGGATTGCTATGCAGGGCATACCCCACGTACCGCGCACTTCGTGGACGACCGGCAAGCAGCGCCACCTGGCCATACGTGGCTACCATCCCCTCGGGGATCTGCTCGACCACCTCGTACACCCGTTCAAAAAAGCCCTCAGACGTCATTGCTCGCTCCGCAAAGGGGACAGGCACCTTTGTAGTGGTTTATGGCAGGTCGGTTAGTTGGCGGGCTGGAAGAAGGCTACGGCTACGGCGCCGGGGCCTACGTGGGTGCCGATGGTGGCACCAATGGTGTGAACGGGCAGTTCGCCCTCGGTGTGACCAGCCCACAGTGCCGCACTGTCCTCGATATACTTCTTGAGCACCGCATCCGAAAGGCCCGTATAGCCGAGCGCCAGCGGCATGGAAAAGTCGATGCCGCCTGCCTTTTCGACCTTCTGGTTGAGCAGGTTCCGGCCGTTCTTGGAGCCACGAGCCTTGCCCAGCTGCACGATCAGACCGTCCTCCGCTGCCACAACGGGCTTCACATTGAGCAACGTGCCCACAGCACCAGCCGCAGCAGACAGGCGACCGCCGCGAACGAGGTACTCAAGCGTCTCGAGCAGGCCGATGACGACTACACGGTCGCGCACGGCCTCGACAGCCGCCGCGATCTGAGCCGCGCCCTGGCCCTCGTCCACCAAACGCAGCGCGTACTCAACCAGCACGCGCTCGCCCAGGGTAACGTTATTGCTATCCACCACATACACATCGCCGCCCGGCGCCTCGGCAAGTGCGGTGCGGGCACTTTGGTTGGTACCCGAAAGCTTAGCGCCCACGGTAATAATCACTGCCTCATCGCCGGCCTCACGCGCCTCGGCAATAGCCTGCGAAAACGCGTACGGGTTGACCTGGCCGGTCTTAGGCAGCTCATCGCGCTCCACGAGCATCTCGTAAAAGCGCTGGTGATCGATGTCGACGCCATCCATGTACACATCGGTGCCAAAGGTGACGGACAGTGGCAAAACGGCCAATGCTGGGTGCTCGGCCGGTGACATATCGCTTGCGGAATCGGTAATAATACGGACGGACATAGCGAATCCTTTCTTGCGCAGGTCCCGCGCAGGGAATTTTGACAGCAAGCCCCGGCACGGCATACGCGCTCAAACGGGACTATGCAGTTGTTAATTGGAAGCAAATGCCTTGGCGGCCTTAGATCTCGCGCAGGGTGTTGAGAATCGTGCGTAGCGACGCATACATCTGCTCGCGCTGCTCCACACCCATAGCCTTACCGGTGGTATCGAGCACCTCGCGAATGATGCGGTCCGCCTCGCTCATACTCTCGCCGCCCAGAGCGGTCAGGCGCACCGGAGCACGATACTTAACGGCGGCATCGCCCGAATCATCGACCTCGACGTAGCCGCCCTCCTCCAGATGTGCCAGTGTGCGCGAAACGGCGGCTCGGGTAACGCCGGCCATGCGGGCGAGGTCGGCGCCAGTCAGGCCGTCCTTGCTGCGCTCAAGATAGTACAGGCACATAACGTCGGAGCCCTTGAGGCCCAGCCTTGCGCCCTCGGATGTCTTAATGCGCTGGATCTCCTTGTAGAGCCCGCTGATCAGTCCGACAAAGTCCTCGAAACGTGTCTCGTCGTTCTGCTGCATGGGAGACGACCGCCTTTCGCTTGCATAATGCTAACGGGTAAACATCTTAACCGTACTTATCGGCCGCCAGCCCTGCGCACCCTATTTGTTAACCCATCAACATAAAAACCACCACAAAGGGGACAGGCACCATTGTGGTGGTTTTGACCGTCGAGTTTGATCCGCAGACTTCGCTACAGCTCCACGCAGGGATTGTCGCGAGTCACAAGCGTCTTAACGACAACCGTCGCTCCCAGATAACGCTCGAGCAACTCAGCGAGGCGATCGATCGCGGCCTGGCAGTCCTTCATTCGCTCGGGCTCCACGCACTCAATCGCCAGGAACGCATCGGCCGAATCATCGGACAGAGCCGTTCGAACGCCGTCGCGCCAGTTCCAGCAGCGGCACACGGCGCCCGCATCATCGATATAGGCCACCTCGCAGGGCAGCGTCGGATCGTCCGCCTCCTCGCCAAGCGGCAAGAACGCGTCGCCGCCATCAGTAACCGCCAGGCGCAGATTACCCTCGATAGAGTGCAGATCCTCGCCTCCCACGGGCAGCGCGTAGGTCAGCGACACCGTGTTGTAAATATCCACCGCGGGCGTAATGTGGCCCACCGGCTTGCCTTTGAGCACGCGTTTGAGCAAGTTCTCGATCGAGCAGCGCGCGCCTTTCTTGGTCTTGAACAGACGATAGGCCTCGCGCCATGCCTTGACCGGTGCGTTCTCGCTGATAGTGTCGCTGGTCAGATGACGCTCCGCATCGATATTGGCGCGGTCGAGCAACGCCGCAATCGCATCCACGTCCTCTTGAGGAATCTGAGCCGTGGGCTTCATGCCCTCCACGACCACAACACCGACCGCTGCCTGCGGAAACAGCTCCCAGAAAGAATCCTCGGCAATAAAGCTCTTCATACGCTCTCCCTTCATTGTGCGCGCCCGAGTGAGGGCGCCTAAACAAAAAGCGCCCTTACAACGGCCACCTTCAAAGTCCTACGGTGCCGTCACAAGAACGCTTGCGCTGTCCCCATCCGGAGAAGGGGACGATATGTCAGGCGTATTGTAACCCGAGTCATCCACGCGAGCAAAACCACCACAAAGGTGCCTGTCCCCTTTGTGGTGGATATGGACTCACGGCGAAGCTAGTGGCGAAGTCCCAGCAGCCCGCGGCCGCGATGAAGGGCGTCGGCGTGTACTTGAGCGTGCGGACCGGCGGCCTTGACGGACTCGGGCAGGTGCGAGTACTTCTTCTCGAAGTTCTCCTCGAACATCACCGCCAGGTTGTGCGCGGCCTCGTCGTAGCGCGCGGTGCTCTGCCAGTATTGGCGCGGCACAAGGATGCCATCGGGCACGCCGTGGCACGTCGTGGGAATGTCGACGTTAAAGATGTCGTCGTGCACGAACTCGCTGTCCTCGATGGTGCCGTCGAGGGCGCGCGCGACCAGCGAGCGCGTGTAGGCCAGCTCGATGCGATGACCCACGCCGTAGCCGCCGCCGATCCAGCCGGTGTTGACCAGGTACACACGCGTGCGGCCGTCGGCAATGCGCTCGCCGAGCATCTTGGCGTAAACCATGGGGTCGAGCGGCATAAACGGCTCTCCGAACAGCGAGGAGAACGTGGGCGTGGGCTCGGTGACGCCGACCTCGGTGCCGGGAATCTTAGCCGTAAAGCCCGTCACAAAGTGGTACATGGCGGCGTCGGCCGTCAGGCGCGAGATGGGCGGCAGCACGCCAAAAGCGTCGCAAGTCAGGAACAGCACGACACTCGGAGTGGTGCCCATGCCCTTAGTCCACGCGTTAGGAATGTGCTCCACGGGATAGGCCACGCGCGTGTTGTGCGTGATCGAGATGTCGTCGTAGTTGGGCTTGCGGTTCTCGTCGAGCACCACGTTTTCGCAAATGGCGCCAAAACGGACGGCGTTGAAGATCTCGGGCTCGTGGAAGGCGTCCAGGCCCTCGCATTTTGCGTAGCAGCCACCCTCAATGTTGAAGATGCCCATGTCGGACCAACCGTGCTCGTCGTCGCCGATCAGCAGGCGCGTGGGATTGGCCGAAAGCGTGGTCTTACCCGT
>CABSUD010000176.1:0-3739 GCA_902480795.1 uncultured Collinsella sp.
GCTGGTTATCATCACCCATTCCATAGCTTTTGGAGCAGAACTGCTGATAACCAGCTCGGACCAGCCCGTCGTCAAATGGGAGACGACCGATGAGTGCACCGACGGAACCCGAACCGTCTACTACAACAGCCCGTCCCTCTATCAAGAGTTCAAGGTCAAGATAAAGGACTTCAAGATTGTCGATGCCGAGCTAGGCGTTTATTTGGCAATCGGAGCAACCATTAACGCCGAGCAAGTCGAGTACACGGACAGCCATGCGACGTATCGTATCGACCTCAGCATCCTAGGCCGACCGTCACGCACCTGTCTGCTCAAATGCGATATACGCGGCACCACGTTGCACATGTCCGAAATACAGATGCGCCCGGACAAAGAGACCTCTTCTTGAGCAGCATACCCGCCCGCACGGTTACTCCACCGGTTTGAAGATGGTGGCCTGGCCGAAGACGTTGCGGATGAGGGCTTTGGCCTCGTCCTCGGTCTGCGGGATGCTCGGGGCTGCGCCCTGATGGCCGAAGGGGCTGCCGGCGCCGGGGTTGGACTCCCAAGGGGCAGCGGGGGCGTCACCCTCTTTGGGGGCAGCTGCAGCGGACTTGGGCGCGGACGCCGCACCCGGCACGTCGAACGGAGGAAGATCGTCCCCGCTCGCATCGCCGGCAAAGCCGCCGACCATGGCGTCGTCGTAGGGCACCTGCTCGGATTCCCACGGCGCGGCAGGCTGAGCCTTGGGAACGGACGCGCGCTCGGACGCTCGGGGCGCGGGCTCGGTCGGGAGCTTACCCGTGGCAGGAGCGCCGGCGGGGTTGTCGGAGCGTAGCCAGGGGGCTTTGCCCAGGTCAGACGACCTGGGCGCGGGTGTCGGAGCAGCCGGTTTGGGCGCCGACGGGGTCGATGCCGCTACCGGCGCCGCTTGCTGCTGCGGCGCGCTGGCGCTCGAGGATACAGGGGCCGCCGAGGACACGGGTTGCGGGTCCGCAGATGCCGCAGCCCGTGCAGATGGAGAATGCTCCTCATGTTGAGGAGCCGGCGTGCCACCCCCATCCAGGACGTAGTCGACGGTACGACGACCGAAGACCGCGCAGACCGTCGGCAGGACCACCGACTGCGTATCGGCGCGACCGAGCATCTTAATGGCAAAAGTCGAACCCGCGGGGAACGAGACCGTGAGCTTGGAGCCGTCGTCGGCCGTGGCGCGGGCGTTGAGCAAAAGCCCTGCGTAGGAAGCCTGACGTGCCTTGACACGCTCGACAACCTCGGCCCATTTGCGCTGCAGCTCTCCGGCATCCTCGACCGCGGGCGTCTCGGCAGCACCGGCGGCGGCAACCTGGGCGGCATTGTTGGACTGGGGCTTAGGTGCCGGAGCGGTGGCAGGCGCGGGGGCCGCAACGGGCTGAGGCGTCGGAGCCGGCGCAGGAGCCGCGGACTTGGGCGCAGGCTGAGCCGTCGGAACAGCAGCACCACGGTCCCAAGGCATACCGCCCTGTCGCGCGGACGTAGCAGCGGGGGCAGCGGATGCCGCCGGGGCGGCAGCACGGGCGCCCGAAATGAGCGTCGGCTGCTGGGCAGCAGCGGATACGGATGCTGCAGGCGCGGCGGCCTGAGCAGCAGCCACGCTCGCCGGCACGGCGCCGTTGGCAACCATGGCCTCCAGGCGTGCCACGCGCTCGGCCAATGCCTCAATCGTTAAATCGGCCTCGGGACGCGCCAGACGCGTGCAGGCAATCTCGAGCACCAGGCGCACGTCGCTCGCGCCCCTCATCTCCAGTGCGGCATCGTCGAGCACCGTCAGCACACGGGCCAGGCGGTCGGCAGGATGCTCGCCAAAGGCAGCGGCCTCGGCAGCAAGCGCCTCGGCCTGCTCGGAGCCGCCCTCAAACAACTCGGCACGGGCGCCGGCAACGCAGGCAACATACACGTCGCGCACGTGCGCCACCAGGTCGCGCGTCAGTTCCAGCAGATCGTTACCTTCCTCGACCTGCGCGCGAATAAGCCCATACAGCTCGGCAACATCGCGATCGGCAATGGCGCGGGAAAACTCGGCCAGAATCTGGTCCGAAACCTCGCCTAAAAGCGAGCGGGCGTCGTCCGCATGCACAGAACCGTTGCCAAAGACGCTCAGCTGCTCCAGCGTGGACAACGCGTCGCGCATGCCGCCCTTTGCATGGCGCGCCACGATAGCCAGCGCCTCGTCGTCGTAATCGAAGCCCTCCTGCTCGCACACGTATGCCAGGCGATGCTCGATATCCTCGTTGCCGATGCGATGGAAATCGAAGCGCTGGCAGCGCGAGAGGATGGTCTCCAGAATCTTTTGCGGGTCGGTGGTGCACAGCACAAAGATCACGTGTGCCGGCGGCTCCTCAAGCGTCTTGAGCAGCGCGTTGAACGCCGCCGTCGTGAGCATGTGGACCTCGTCGATGATATAGATCTTGTACTTGCCGCGCACCGGGGCAAAGTTGACGGAGTTGATGATCTCCTCGCGCACGTTGTCCACGCCGGTACGGCTTGCAGCATCGAGCTCGTAGACATCCGGGTGGTTGCCCTCGGCGATGAGCTCGCACTCCTCGCAAGTACCGTCGGGCATGCAGCCGCTTGCACCCTCGGCGCGCGCCGCCTCGGCATTGCGGCACAGCAGCGCCTTGGCCAGAATGCGCGCCATGGTGGTCTTGCCCGTGCCGCGCGGTCCGCAGAACAGGTAGGCGTGGGACAGGCGCCCCTCGGTGATGGCGTGCTCGAGCGTCGAGACGATATGCTGCTGGCCCACCACGGAGTCGAAGGTGAGCGGGCGATACTTTCGGTACAACGATTCCATGGGTGCTCCCCCGGGTATACTGAGACTTGTTGCCGCGACGGCCATGCGGTCGCACGGCATACTGCATTCATAATAACCCGTACGGCGAGCCCGCCGCGATAGGAGTCCAAAGAGCATGGCAGACGCAGAGAGCAACCTCGTCCCCTCCGAAGCAGCCGACCAGGTCGAGGTCGCGCTCGAGGAGCAGGCCGCGGCCGATGACGGCATCCTGTACCTCAACGAGTACCAGTACGAAAACGACCTGGTCACCGACTTTGCGCGCCTGGTCGCCTCGCCCAGGCGTCGTGGCTCCCTGTACGTCGCCGCCGCGATTGCCGCGCTCATCGGCATCGGCATGTTGGTGGCCGGCGGCAGCTGGATCAAGTTTGGCGTCGTCCTGATCGTGTTCGGCGCCTTTTTGGCCTGGTGGAGCAAGAACCTGCACCACACGCTCGCCCGCGACTTTATCGACGCCGTCGAGGCCGACGAGTCCATGGGTGGCCGCTATCGCCGCGTCGCCGTCAACGAGGACGGCCTGATGGTTTGGGGCAAGAGCGGCAAGTCGCAGTTCTTCCCGTTTGACAAGCTCGACCACGTACTCGACGGCGAGCGCATCTTTGTGGCCATGTTCGCCGACCAGGGCGTGACGATCCCCAAGGACACCTTCGTCCGTGGCGATGCCGAGCAGTTCGGTCCCTTCCTCAAGGCCCGCATCAACAAAAAACTCCGCATCGAGACCAAGCGCAAGAAGATGAAGGCAGAAAAGGCCGCTGCCGAAGCCAAACAGGGCAACAAGCCCCAGGAGACCAAGCGCAAGCAGAAGAAGAACAAGAAGAAGCGCTAGGCCGGACGCAGATTTATCTACAACACTTTTTTTGCCTCGTACTTTGACATTTGCTGTATTGCCGTCGATTACTTCATATACCTTGTTTACCGATTGAAGTGCACTTT
>CABSUD010000177.1:0-3739 GCA_902480795.1 uncultured Collinsella sp.
GCATACCCAAAGACCTTAGGACTTTAGTGAACATGCTCCCCCTCGGACATACCAATCAATCAAAATAACCTTAACAGTTTACCACTTGGCACCCGTTTTTGACCATTAGGGAAGTTCGCGCTTGACAACCTCGACGATGTCGTCGACAACGCGCTGGGTCAGCTCGTGCGTCTCGGCCTCGGCCATCACGCGGACCAGCGGCTCGGTACCGCTCGGGCGCACCAGAATGCGGCCGCGGCCGTCAAGCTCCTTCTCGGCAGCAGCGACGGCATCCCAAATGGGCTGGCAATCGTCCAGACCAGCCTTGTTGTCGGAATGCACGTTGACGAGTACCTGCGGGTACTTCTTCATGATGCCGGCAAGATCGGTGAGGGTACGACCGGTGCGCTTGAGCACGGCCAGCAGCTGCAGAGCCGTCACCAGGCCGTCACCGGTGGTGTTGTGCTCCAGGAAGATGATGTGGCCGGACTGTTCGCCGCCGATGACGGCGCCGTCCGCGAGCATGCGCTCCAAAACGTAGCGGTCGCCCACGGCGGTCTGAACCATCTCGAAGCCCTGCTCCTTCATAGCGATGGAGAAGCCCAGGTTGCACATGACGGTCGAGACAATCTCGGAGTTGGCGAGCTTGCCGCGAGCGGCGAGGTCAGAACCGCAGATAGCCAGGATGTAGTCACCGTCGATCTCATTGCCCTCGCTGTCCACGAACAGTACGCGATCGGCGTCGCCGTCGTGGGCCAGGCCGATATCGGCGTGGGTGCGCAGCACGAGCTCGCGCAGGGGCTCAAGATGGGTGGAGCCGCACTCGACGTTAATGTCGGTACCGCAGTAATCGGTGTTGATGGCATGGACCGTGGCACCCAGACGCTGAAGTGCGGCGGGCGTGGTCTGGCAGGAAGCACCGTGACCGCAGTCGACGGCAACGACCAGGCCGTCGAGCCTCAGGCCATCAAGCGTATCGATGGCGTGGTCAACATATGCCTTGCGGGCGTCCTTCATCTTGATAATGTGGCCCACGCCGGCACCGGTCGGCAGCGTGTCGGCAGCCATGGCTTCCTCGGACATGACCCAGGCGCTGATCTCTTCCTCGACAGCATCGGGGAGCTTCATACCCTTGCGGCTAAAGAACTTGATGCCGTTGAACTCCGGCGGATTGTGCGAAGCGGAGATGACGATGCCGCCATCGAGCTCGTTTTGAACGGTGAGCAGCGCCACGGCAGGCGTGGGGATAACGCCGCAGCAATGCGGGCGGCCGCCCTCGGCCATAATGCCGGCGGTCAGAGCGCTCTCGAGCATGGTGCCCGAAAGGCGCGTGTCACGGCCGATGCAGATGTCCGGACCAAGGAACTTGGTCGCCGCGCGGCCCAGGCGAAACGCGAGGTCGCACGAGAGGTCGGCATTGGCGACGCCACGGACGCCGTCGGTACCGAAGATGTTCTGGGGCATAGGATCGCTCCTTCCCTAGCAGGCGATATGCAACCGCCCACCCTAGTCGAAAAAGAAAAGCGGGACCCGCCGAGGAATCGGCAGGCCCCGCTTGTACATTGTATCTCGAAAGGAGATAAAACCTTAGCGCTTGGAGAACTGGGGAGCGCGGCGGGCCTTCTTGAGGCCGTACTTCTTGCGCTCGACCACGCGAGCATCGCGCGTAAGGAAACCGGCCTTCTTGAGGTCAGCACGGTAGTCGCCAGCGTTCAGAAGAGCGCGAGCGATGCCCAGGCGCAGAGCGCCGGACTGACCGGAGATGCCGCCGCCATCGCACAGAGCGATAACGTCGAACTGACCGGCGGTGTCGGTCACCTTGAAGGGAGCAAGGGCGTTCTCAACGAGCTGATGACGGCCGAAATACTGCTCGGCGTCACGCTTGTTGATGGTCACCTTGCCGGTGCCGGGGACGAGACGGACGCGGGCGACGGCGTTCTTACGACGGCCGGTACCCTGGTAGACAACGGTGTTCTCAGCCATCTTTAAGCCTCCAGCTCAATCTTCGTGGGGTTCTGGGCAGCATGCGGATGCTCGGCACCAGCGTAGACCTTAAGCTTGGTCATCTGGGCACGGCCGAGGGTGGTCTTGGGCAGCATACCGCGAACGGCGCGCTCGATGACCTTCTCCGGGTGCTTCTCCATAGCCTGGCGGAAGCTCTCAGCCTTGAGGCCGCCGTTGTAGCCGCTGTGGCGATAATAGGTCTTCGTGTCGGCCTTGTTACCGGTAAGCTGGACCTTATCGGCGTTGATGACGACAACGAAGTCGCCGCAGTCGCTGTTGGGCGTGAACTGGGGCTTGTTCTTACCGCGCAGGATCATTGCGATCTGGGTGGCAAGACGGCCCAGGACAGCACCATCGGCGTCGACGAGAACCCAGTTGCGCTGGACCTCGCCCTGCTTGGCGTAGTGAGTCGATTTCGAAATCACTTAGACTCCTCCATGTACAGTACGTGTTGTTACAGAGATTCACGGGGCTCTGCAAGTAACCCGTCCATATTACCCCGCTCGCCGCCCGAGTCAACAGGTATTTTGGCTCCGACCAGAGTTTCTGCACATGTCATCCACGAGCCGTGATTTTCCAGCTCTTTAGCTGTTGTCATTTTTTGAGGGTTCGCCGTCGCTAGCGCTCAACGAACTCTTGGATTTCCGCGAGCAGGCGCTTTGCCTCCTGGCGGCCCTGAATATACAGGTCCAAAAGCTTTGCCGAATCGTGCTCGACATGGCCGACCTCGACCGGCTTTTGCGGAGCGACGACCAACGCACGGCCCTCGCGCTCATACTTCCACAGGTGCATGCGCTGTATGTTGTAGCGGTCGTGGCGCGTCTCGATAGCCTCGAGCAGGTAGGGGTAGTCGGCATAGCGGGCGCGCGCGGCAGGCATAAACTCGTAAGGCTTTTTCTCGTACGAGCGGTCCTGCGTGACGATGACGACCGCACGGTCGAAGCCCGCCTCCTCCAGCACGTGCTCGATGGGGATCGAATCGGCTACGCCACCGTCGACGTATTTGTGCCCGTCAATCTCGACAGGCGGCGTCACCAGCGGCAGCGACGTCGAGGCGCGCACGGCGTCGAGGTCGAGCACGGCGCTTTTGACCGGCAGGTACGCGGCGGTTCCAAAGAGCATGTCCGTCACGACGGCGTACATCTCGATGGGGCTCGCGTCGAACGCCTCATTGTCAAAGGGATCCAGGCGGTCCTGGACATCGTTGAAGATAAAGTCGTAACCCACGATGGAGCCCGTGGACGCAAACGATGCGGCGCCCATGAAGCGGTTGTCGTTGCAGAAAGCCAGGTTGATGCGGTTGGCACGGCCGATCTGGTGCGACTTGTAGTTCACGCCGTTGAGGGCGCCAGCCGATACGCCATATACCGCCGGGATCTCGACGCCAGCCTCCATGAGGACGTCGAGCACGCCTGCTGTAAATTGCCCGCGGAAGCTGCCACCCTCCAGGACGAGCGCGACCTTGCCAGCGTTCTTTGCCTTATCTTCTGCAGTCATGTTGACCTCCTGCGATTGCGTTTTGGCTTTCTTCTACCCAGTTTTGGGATGGCGAGCGCGCAGGTTTTTTGAGGCGGCAGGTGAAGCGGAAAGTGTATCCCAGTTTGAGGCGGGATTCCGGGACGCGCTTTCCGCTTGGACCGCCATTGGGAAAGCGCGTCCCGTTCTGAGCGCGGATTCCGGGATAAACTTTCCGCTAGCCATTCATTTGGAAATTGCATCCCATTCCGAACGAGGATTCCGGGATGTATTTTCCGCT
>CABSUD010000178.1:0-3727 GCA_902480795.1 uncultured Collinsella sp.
CTCCAGCGATTTGTCGTTTGAGCGTAGTGATGAGGCGAGCGCCACGGATGTGCGCGGGGCCGGGGATGCGTCTCCTGATGATGCCGATGAGTCTTCGGTCAAGAGCTCTTCTGCTGCCGAGGTGTACGTCGATGTTGATGGAGCCGTTGCGAGGCCTGGCGTGTACCGGCTCAAAGATGGAGCGCGGGTGTCCCAAGCGATCGATGCCGCCGGAGGGCTTACGGCCGAGGCGGATGTGACAGGGCTTAACCGTGCGTCCAAGATTACAGATGGCCAAAAGATCTATGTTCCGTCGGCGGGGGAGCAACAAGCGGCTGCGGCGGTCGGCGGGGCCGAAAGTAGTGCTGCCACGACCCCTGGCGCGGGGTCTTCGTCGGGACTCGTGAACATCAATACGGCGAGCGCGGCGGAACTGCAGACGCTCTCGGGCATTGGGCCTTCTATGGCGCAGTCGATAATCGACGAGCGGACGCAAAACGGGGCCTTTGCTTCGGTCGATGACCTTATGCGCGTATCGGGGATCGGTGAGAAGAAGCTCGCCAAAATCAAAGATTGCATCTGCGTATGAGTGCGTCCGAGCGCGAGCATGTGATGCCTCCGCGGCCCCTCATGCCATGGACGATGGCCTTGTGTGCCGGCCTGTGCGTTAGCTGTGTCTTGGTGCTCAACGTGGCCGCCGATGCGATACTGGGGGAGCAGACATCGGCGGTCGGACCGCTTGTAGTTATTTCGGTTGCGGTGTCGCTGTGCATGGTGCTGGCTCGATCTTGTGAGCGACTTGTCCTGTGGAAACGTTGGCTATATGCCGCAGCTATCGGTTTGCTGGCGGGCTCGATTGTATCGGTATGGTGGGCAGAGGGTGTGCTGAGCTCCTCGAAATCGCTCGACGGCAGGGCGGCGAGCAGCCTTGAATTTGTGGTGCAGGGAGATCCGTCCATAAACGAAGGGACGTATTCCTACACCTGCGAAACATGCGTGGACGGTAGGAGCGTGGGTGAGGTTCGCCTATCGTGCGACCGCGAGCTTGGTGCCGGGTCTCATGTGCGTGTTATCGGCCGCGTTTCGCGCTTTGAGAATGATGCGTATGGGCGCTCACGCGTGCTTCGGGGCGAGCTTCGTAAGGTTAAAGTCATCCGGTTGGTTTCGGTCGACGATGGCTCTCCGGGGCCGCTGCTTCAGCTGCGAAATGGGCTGCTTGCGTCCATCGCGCCTGCGACCGACCCGGCGCGTGCGCTCATAGCCGGTGTCGTCTGCGGTCGTTCTGCCGAGCTGCGCGCCCAGCCGGCGGGTGATTGGTTTTCGGTGACGGGAACGGCGCATCTCATCGCCGTTTCGGGTAGCCATTTGGCCATCGTTGGCTATTTAATCGAGGGCGTTCTGCAAAAGACTCGGTGTTCACGTGGTCTTCAGCGGGTGATATTGGCGATAACGCTTGTGGGATACGCTGCCTTTACGGGCGCGTCTCCCTCGGCCGTGCGCGCGTGCTGCATGGTGTTCGCGACGCTTGTCGTAAACGGCGCGGGGCGTCGCCGGCACGGCGCATCGGCACTCTTCGTAACCATGTCCATCTTTGTGCTACTGCGGCCGACGGTGCTGTTCGAGATGGGCTTTCAGCTTTCATGTGCCAGCGTCTTAGCCATTCTGTGCTTTTGCCCCTATGCGACCTACGCTTTGGGTGAGCTGGGTGTGCCATCGGGCGTTGCCAGCATGCTTTCCGTCACGCTGTGCTCGCAACTGGCGACACTTCCCATTACCATTCCTGCATTCGGTACGTTCTCGCTCATTGCTCCGTTGGCAAATGCGGTCATCGGTCCGGTGGTGAGCGTACTGCTTGCTTTGTCCATCGTGCTGGTTCCCTTTTCGTTCGTGGGACCGTTGCGGACTTGGGCGCTCGTTGTGCCCATGATTGCCGCCCGTTGCGCGCTGTTTTTCGAGCGGCTGTTTGCCGCCGTGCCGGGTGCATCCGTGAGCGTGCCGCCCGATAGCATGTGGATTTACCTAGTGCCGTGTTTGCTGGCGGTTCTGCTTGTCCGGTGGCCGCGTCCCCGTGCACTTCCTATGGCGGTGGGGCTTGCATGCCTGGTGCTCTTGGCTGCGATTCCGTACGTCTACTGGGATCGATTCGCGCCGCCTTCGGTGACGGTGCTCGATGTGGGCCAGGCCGATGCGATTCTTATCCGTCAGGGCGGCGCAGTAGCGCTCGTCGACTGCGGGCTCGACGAGCGCGTGGTGGCGGCGTTGGTTCGCAATAACGTGCACCATATCGATGCCGTCTTTGTGACGCATTGGGATGAGGATCACTGGGGTGGTCTGCCTGCCGTGCTCGAACAGTTTTCGGTCGGAACGATTGCCGTGGCGGCGGATGCGCTGGAGGATGCTCCTGCCGAGGTATTGAGCCGACCTGGCGTGGAGTATCGGCAGGTGCGCCGTGGTGATACGGTCGACATCGGCTCATTTTGCGCCCGCGTGATGTGGCCATTCGAGTCCGTGGATGGCGAGGGAAATGAGGACTCGCTTGTCCTGCTGCTCTCTTATGTTCGGGAGGGCAAGGACCTGCGCATGCTTCTCACCGGTGATGCTGAGCTCGACCAAGAACGGGAATTTGTGCAGGAGGTGGGGGATATCGATGTCCTTAAGCTCGGGCATCACGGCTCCAAGGTTTCGGTCGATGCCGCGCTGCTGGAGATTCTGAGACCCGAGCTTTCCCTCGCGAGCGCGGGCGAGGGCAACCGCTACGGCCATCCATCCGATGCCTGCATCGATGCGGTTCGCGATGCGGGCGGTGCGTTCGCTTGCACCATCGAACAGGGAGACATTGCCGTCTCGCCGACCGTATCCGGTTTTGCCATGCGATGCCAGCGACCGTGACGACGTCGTTGGCGTGTGGTGGGCCCCTGGGCTAGAATGGCACGGAACGAATACGAAGGCCTGCGAGAGGGGAGCGCAATGTCCGAAACCGGTCTGCTGCCGGCATATCTGATCGTCGGTACCGATGGGGTCAAGCGCGACCACGCCGTCTCGCGTATGAAAGCTCGCTTGGAAAAGTCGGGTATGGTTGAGTTCAACCTCGATGAACGCGACATGACGAAAGATCCCGATATCGAGTCGATCATCGGCTCGCTCAATACCTTTCCCATGGGTAGCGAGTTTCGCCTGGTGATCCTCGACGGCTGTTCCAAGCTTGCCAAGGCGGTCTCGGAACCGCTCGTCGAGTACCTCGCAAGTCCCAGCCCCACGACGGTCTGTCTCATTATCGCCGACTCACTTGCCAAGAATACGCGCCTGTATAAGGCGATCGCCAAGATCGACAAGAAGGCTATCGTCGATTGCTCGGGTACCAAGCGCTGGGAACTGCCGCGTCGCGTTCAGCAGATGGCGACGCAGCACGGTAAGTCCATCTCGACGGCTGCTGCCGAGGAGCTCGTCTCGCGTTCGGGCGAAAACACGCGCATGCTCGATAACGACCTGGCAAAGCTCGCCCAGTTGGTCGAGGCGCCCCAGATTGAGCTTGCCGACGTGGAACGTTGGATTGTGCGTACGGCCGAGGTTCAGCCCTGGGACTTCCTCAACGCCGTCTCGGCTCGCGATATGCGACGTTCGCTCGAGCTCTTTAAGCTTCTGCCCTCCAAGAGCTACGTGTGGACCTACACGCTGCTATGCGGTCGCATCCGTGAGTTGATCGTCGCCAAGGCGCTCGATGCGCGCGGTCAGGGTCGTGCGCTGGCCG
>CABSUD010000179.1:0-3721 GCA_902480795.1 uncultured Collinsella sp.
GAACGAAGGAGTTTGCCATGGGTGAGACGACGGTTGGCCATGTCGCGGGCGAGGTGGTCCGCGCGCTTTACGGGGCCGGTTATATGGAATCCACCATAGGCCAGTACTGCAAGTCCATCAGGGCGTTGGAACGGTACGCCGGAGGCCCGGATGCGGTGTACACGCGTGGGTTGGGCGCGGGGTTCGCCGCGTCGACCTTCAGTGAGCGGACGGGCGGTTTCAGCAGGCAGCGGTGGTTCGATTACGGCAGGCTGGCGCGTTTGTGCGACTCGTATCTGCGGTCCGGTTCGGTGGACCTGGGCAAGTGGCGCAGGAGCAGGCTTGCGGAGCCGGTGGTTCCGGGTTTGGCCGTGGTCATGGAGCGTTGGGAGGCGTATCTCGCCGGTTCGGGACTGGCTTCGGCGACGGTGGGGCATTACCGTCGGATGGCGGGCTTGTTCCTCACGTGGCTGGAATCTCATGGGGTCGTGTCGTTGGATGGTTCGGATGGCTCGCATGTGCTGGGGTTCCTGGCCGGGCTGCGTTCACGCTGGTCGGAGTCGTCGATGCGGCACGCCGCGTCGGACCTGCGCCCGTTGTTCAGATGGCTCGGGCGGGATGACCTGGCGGACGCGATCGGCCTGGCCGGCATACGCAGGACCCACGCGATCGCGGGAACGTTGCCCGACGACGAGCACCGCCGCTTGCTGGAGGCGTGCGCCTCGCGGTCGGTGCCGTCGAGGGACGCGGCGATCACCCTGCTGTCGCTGACGTGCGGGCTGAGGGCATGCGATGTGATCGGTCTGAGGATCGCCGACGTGGATTGGGATTCCATGAGCATAGGTCTGGTGCAGTGAAAGACGGGCAATCCGTTGACCGTGCCGATGACGGGACCGCTGGCCGCGAGGCTGGCGTCCTGGCTGTTGGACGAAAGGCCCGCCACCGACGACGACCGTGTGTTCGTGCGGTACAAGGCGCCCCATGTCGCGCTTCGGGGTCATTCATCGGTGTACGAGGCGATCAGCCGTGTCATGCGGCACGCCGGGCTCGGACGCCGGGGCGGTTCCGGGCTGTTGCGGCGCAACGCGGCGACGAGGATGCTGGAGGCGGCCACGCCGTTGCCGACGATCAGCGCGGTGCTTGGCCACGCCGTTGCCGACGATCAGCGCGGTGCTTGGCCACGCCGACCCCGATTCCACACGCGTCTACATGGCCACGCACCGCGGGGGAATGCTCGCGTGCGTGCTGCCCGTGCCGGAAGGCGGATCGTCATGAGACCCACGGAACACGGATTCGTCGGCCCGCTCGCCGGCGAATTGGAGGAGTACATCCGTTTCAAGGCGTCCATGGGCAGGCATGGCGCCACCCGCGTCCGGGTCCTGCGCTCGTTCGACCGGCATTGCCTCGAACACGGGGCCGTGCGTCTGGAGCGGGGCGTCGTGGAGCGATGGATCGCCCATAGGATCGACGCGAATCCCGGGGGTTGCCGCTCGTGGTTCTCGTACATCAGGGACTTCGGCAGGTGGATGCGACTGGCCCACGATCCCGACGCGTACGTGCTCTCCGACCAGTGGAAGGCCGGATCCCCGCGTCCGACGCCGTACCTGCTGACGGACCGCGAGGCCGCCCTGTTCCTGCGGGCCGCGGGAACGTTGGAGTCTCCGTCGCCGTGGGCGTGGCAGTCTCGCGCGTTCTTCATGCTCATGGCCTGCTGCGGGCTGCGCACCCGAGAGGTCAGGAGACTCGCCGTCGGGCACGTCGACCACAAGGCCCGTTCCATCGACGTGGTCGATTCCAAGGCCGGTCGCAGCCGCAGGCTGCCCGTGGGCGACGAGGTCGCCGCCGAACTGCTGGAATGCGACCAACGGTCCCGCGAACGCTTCGGAGACGACCGTCCCGCGTTCTTCGTCACCTCCACCGGCAATCCGGTCTCCCCGGGCATGCCCGGCGTGGTGTTCCGCCGCGTCTGGACGCGGGCCGGGCTCGAGTGGCCACAAGCCGGCAAACGGCCCAGGCCCTATGATTTCCGGCACCGGTTCGCGTTCGCGAACATCGAGCGGTGGACTCGCGACGGCGTGGACGTGATGGCGATGCTGCCCTATCTGGCGGCCTACATGGGACACGCCGGCATCGACAGCACCCTCTACTACGTGCACGCCAGCCCCGATTTTCATGGACGGATACGCGGACCTCGTCGCCGACGCCGAACGCGTGGTCCCGGAAACGGAGGAACCATGAGCAAGGCAAGGAAAACGGCCGCCAGCTCCGGTGAACCGGACTTCTGGCGAGTCGCGCGCGACTGGCTGCACCACTGGCTGCCCAAGGTGCGGGGCAGCTCGCCGAAGACCGTCGAGGCGTACCGCATCGGCCTGGAATCCTACGTCCGATGGCTCGAAACCACGGAAGGCACGCAGCGCAGCCACATCGGTTTCGGGCATTTCGACCGGGCGCGCCTGGGCCGGTGGGTCGAATGGATGCGGACCGAGCGCGGGTACTCGGACCGCACCATCATGCTGAGGATGACGACGATGCGCGTGTTCCTCGACCACGCGGGCCTCGAACACCCGGCATTGACCGCGCTGGGCAACGACGCGGCCGGCATACGTGTCAAACCACCCGCGCGCAAACCCGTCGACCACCTCGGGGAGGAGCACACCAAAGCGTTGCTGACCGCATGGGGCACCGGCGACGCCAAATCGCGCAGGAACCGCATGCTCCTGATCCTCATGTACGACACCGCCGCCAGGATCGGCGAACTCGCCGCACTGACCATCGCGGACGTGGGTATGGATAAGCCGGCCAGGGTCACGCTCACCGGCAAACGCGGCAAGAGCCGGGTCGTGCCCCTGGGAGAAAGGACACGAACCCACCTGGCCGCCTACCTCGAGGAATTCCATCCCGGACCGTCCATGCGCGACGGCGACAGGCCGTTGTTCCACTCGACGAGGAACGGCGCCATCCAGCCGCTCTCCGTGGACCGGATCGACGAGATCCTCAAAACCGCGGCGGCCAGAGCACGCCGCGGGACGTGCCCGTCCATGCCCGAACGCGTCCACTGCCACCTGATCCGCCGGACCCGCGCCATGGACCTCTACCAACAGGGCGTGCCGCTACCGCTCATCATGCAACTGCTCGGCCACGAAAGCATGAGCACAACCAGCGCGTTCTACGCGTTCGCGACCCTCGACATGATGCGCAAAGCCGTCGACGCGGCCAACCCCGGCCCCGACCCCTCCAAGGAGACATGGCTCAGCGAGCAACGACTCCGACAACTACACACCCTCAAATAACCCGGAACGTTAAGCCGGGAAACCACATGGGACACGGCCAGCCACCAAGACCCCGAACCGTTCCCCGGCTTAACAACAAACCCGGCTTAATCGGAGTGCAGGATCGGGTTGGCGTCTTCGGGCAGCTTCTCCTCGAGCATGGCGAGCAGGCGCCGCTGCTGGGCCATGTCGGGATGCCGGCTGACGTCCCAGGCCACGATCTCCTTGGATCCCATATCGTATACGGGAGCCGGATACGCCTTGCCGTCGGCGACCCTGAACTCGGTGACGTCCGTGCCCAGCTTCACCCACGGCCGGTCGGCCGTGAAGTCGCGGTTCAGCAGGTTCTCCGCCCTCGCGCCCGTCTCGTCCCGGTACGAGCTGTATTTCCGGTACGCCGGCATATATGCCTGTAGAGCCATTCGAGGCTTTCCCAAAGGAGTTTCATGTCCGTAGGAAAACGCATGTGGCTT
>CABSUD010000180.1:0-3637 GCA_902480795.1 uncultured Collinsella sp.
GCGGCAGACGCCGCCGCTACTGCTCCGACGCATGCCGGAAACAGGCCAACCGCAAAAAGCTCAACCCTCCGGCGCGCATGGCATTGGTCGACCGATGGGTCAGATGGCGCAAGGTGGTCCGAGGCGACGGAACGACGAAAATCCCACTGACGATAGACGGCGCCGTGGCGTCCAGCACCGATCCGGACACGTGGAGCACGTTCGAGGCGGCCGAGGCATCCACCGCAGGCGACGGACTGGGCTTCGCGCTGGGCAGTGGAATCGCCTGCATCGACCTCGACCACTGCTACGACTCGCGCGGATACCTCGCCGACTGGGCCAAATGCCTCATCGCGCCGGTCGAGGGAAAGACATGGATCGAGATAAGCCCCGGCGGCGACGGCCTGCACATCTGGGGACTGATGCCGGAACGCGCCGGAATCAAGGTGCGGGGCATCATGAACGCCGAAGCTTACAGCCAAGGACGCTACATCACGGTCACAGGACGCACGTTCCGCGATTCGCCGGCCAGACTGGCCGACCTCACGTTCCTTTTCACCCTGCTCGACAGACTCGGATGACCTTACGAAGGGAGGAAGCATGGCCAAGGACGCGGCCTCCCACCGTATGCCGGCCGGACTGATCAAAAACGGCCGCGGCCAACGGCTCTGGCGCGACATCACCGCGAAATGGGAGCTCACCGAAAGCGAGTACCGCACACTGGAGAACGCCTGCTACACCGCCGACCGCATCGGACGCATTCGCAGGGCCCTTGGCGACGAGCTCACCACCGAGGGAAGCCAGGGACAGCTCGTCGTGCACCCGCTCCTGCCCGAACTGCGCCGCGACGAGACCCATCTGGCCGACCTGCTCAAACGCATCGACATGCCGGAACCCGAGGAACAGTCCGAGGACGCTTCGGCGGACGGCGGCAGATCCAGCCAGATGCGCGCCACCGTCAACAAACGATGGCACGACAGCAAATGGGAGAAAGCCTACGGCTGATGGCAAGACTACGCAGCAACCTGAAGGCCGCCGCGTTCATCCCAAGCCGCGAAAGCGAGATCCGCGAGATCTCCAACTGGTATAGGGACATGCTCGCCGACGAACCGGCGCCGCAATGGAACACCGACCCGATACTTATCGGACCGACATGGCGCCGTGACGAGCATGGGTGGATCCTCCCGCGGGTGACGCTCGGCTGGCAGTTCCTCGGATGGAGCGGCTACTGGCTTCGCGACTCATCCAAAGGACTGCCGTGGAAGTGGACCAGCGAACAAGCGCGTTTCTGGCTGTGGTTCTGGGCCCTGGACGACCACGGACGCCCATTGCACGACAACGCCGTGCTGCAGCGGCTCAAAGGCTGGGGCAAGGACCCGATGGCGGCCGGAGGGGCATGCGGCGCGTGCTTCGCCCCATTGACGTTCGACCATTGGGATCCCGAGAGCGGAGATCCGGTCGGCAGGGACGAGCCGAACGCGTGGGTGCAGGTGTGCGCGGTCAGCCAGGAACAGACCAAGAACACCATGAAGCTCCTGCCCGGCCTCCTGCCTGCGTCCACACGCAAGTACTACGGCATCCAATTGGGCAAGCTCAACATGTACGCGATGGGAGACAGCCGGCAGATCGAGGCGGTCACCAGCTCGCCGTTGGCGTTGGAGGGCGGACGTCCGACATTCGTGATCCGCAACGAGACGCAGAACTGGAACTCGTCCAACGGCGGCAGCGACATGGACGGCGTGCTTTCCGGCAACGCGGCCAAACGCGAGGAGGGCGTCGCGGTCAAGATGCTCGACATCTGCAACGCCTACCGCGATGGCGAGAACAGCGTCGGACAGAGGGTGCGCGAGGCATGGGACGGAACCCAAGGCGACCCCGACAGCGACGACGAGGGCAAGCGTCCGAAATACATGGACTTCGGCCTGCTCTACGACTCGTTGGAAGCCGCGCCGGACAGTCCGATGACCGAGGACACGATAGGCAAGGTCATCGAGGACGTGCGCGGCGACAGCACCTGGCTGTCCATCGAACGCATCAGCAAGGAAATCCTCAACCCGAAGAACCCGGTGAGCGAATCCCGGCGCAAATGGTACAACCAGTCCACCGCGCCGGAAGACGCGTTCGTCACCCACCAGGAATGGGACCAGAACGAGCACCCGGAGCTTTCGCTCGAACACGGTGAGCGCATCAGCATGTTCCTCGACTGCTCGCTCAACGACGACAGCACGGCGCTCGTGGCCTGCCGCGTCTCCGACGGATTCGTCAAACCATTGGGCTTGTGGCAGAAACCGGCCGGTGAGCGAGGAAAGGACTGGCGCGTGCCCAGGGAAAGCGTCGACGACGCGGTGCGCGCGGCGTTCCACGCGTACGACGTGGTCGGATTCTTCGGCGACCCCAGCCACGTGCTGGACTCCGAAACAGGCCTGAGATACTGGGATGCCCTGTTCGACCGGTGGCACCGCGACTACGGGCGCCGGCTCAAGACATGGGCCGTCCCGTCCGGCCGGGACAGGCACGCCGTCATGTTCGACATGATCAACACGGACATCCAACGCAGGTTCGTCACCGCCGTCGACCAGGCGTACACCGACATCGCGGAGGGAGACTTCCCCCACGACGGCGACGCCAGGCTGCGCCTGCATATGCTCAACGCCAGACGCCAGCCCACAAGGGTCGGCATGAGCATCGCCAAGGAAAGCCGCGAGTCGAAACGCAAGATCGACCTCGCGATATGCGCCATCGGAGCGCGCATGGTCAGACGCGAATACCTGAACAGGAACTCCAGAAGCGGAGGAGGACAGCTATGGTGACCACCGGCTACGACAACGAGAAGCAGGCGTTCGAAGCGCTGAGCACGCTGCTCATCCCGGCGTTCGACAACGAGACGCCGAAACTCAACAGAATCGACCGCTGGTGGCGGTGGAACCCCAAGCCCATCCGCCTGAACGCCGGGGCGACCATGGAACACCGCATGCTGCGCGACATGGGCGAGACCCCATGGCTCGGCCTCGTCGTCACCACGCTCGCCCAGACCCTCTACCTGGAAGGCGTGGACTCCGAGACGCAGGACACCGGGGACGCTCAACGCTTCTGGGAGCCATGGCAGCGCAACCGCATGGGCGAACGCCAGATCGCGCTGCACCGCGAGGCCATCGCCTACGGCACCGCATACACGGCGGTCCGGGGCGAGGAATCGTCGGACGAACTCCACGCCCGCATCGACTGCTGGAGCCCCCGCGACGCGATCGCCCTCTACGACGACCCCGCATCCGACAACTGGCCGCAGATCTTCATGCGACGCCGCAAACTCGACGACCATGCCGTCGAATACCAGCTTTGGGACTCACGGAACATCTGGACATGGCGCAAGACCGGCGGTACATGGCAATTCGACGGCCAGACGCCACACGGCGTGACCGCGCCGGACGGCAATCCGGTATGCCCGATCGTCAGATACTGCAACCAACGCGACCTGCAGGGCCGCGTGCCCGGAGAGGTCGAACCATACATCCGCATGGCCAGCCGCCTGAACAAGGACAACTACGACCGCATGCTCGCCCAGCACTACAACAGCTGGAAAGTCAAAACCGCCACCGGCCTCGACATGAGCGGACTGACCGAAGCGGAAAAGGAAGCCAAAAAACTCCAGATCGAACAC
>CABSUD010000181.1:0-3623 GCA_902480795.1 uncultured Collinsella sp.
TTCGCAGCGAAGCGAGAATGTTTGAGCACGGAGGTTACACCCCGGCCCGCCTGGGAGACCTCCGTGGAACAAACCTACCTACTCGAGCTCAAACGCACCCGTGTACAGCTGGTAGTAATACCCGCGCTTGGCGATCAGCTCGTCGTGGTTACCGCGCTCGATAATGCGGCCGTGGTCCAGGCAGATGATCGCGTCGGAGTTGCGCACGGTGGACAGGCGGTGCGCGATGACAAACGTCGTGCGGCCTTCCATGAGCTTGTCCATGCCGGCCTGCACGATAGCCTCGGTGCGGGTGTCGATGGAGCTCGTGGCCTCGTCCAGAATCATCGCCGGCGGATCGGCGACGGCGGCGCGTGCGATCGAAATCAGCTGGCGCTGGCCCTGCGACAGCTGTGCGCCGTTGCCGGTGAGCATGGTGTCGTAGCCGTCGGGCAGGCGGGTGATAAAGTCGTCCGCGCCCGCGAGCTTAGCCGCCTTGATGCACTCCTCGTCGGTGGCATCCAGATTGCCGTAGCGGATGTTATCCATCACGGTGCCGGTGAACAGGTTCACGTCCTGCAGCACCACGCCCAGCGAGCGGCGCAGATCTGCCTTGCGGATCTTGTTGACGTTGATGCCGTCGTAGCGGATCTTGCCGTCGGCGATGTCATAGAAGCGGTTAATGAGGTTGGTGATGGTCGTCTTGCCGGCACCGGTGGCGCCGACAAACGCGACCTTCTGGCCCGGCTTGGCAAACACGGACACGCCGTGCAGCACCTCGTGGTCGGGCGTGTAGCCAAAGTCGACGTTGTCCATGACCAGGTCGCCGCGCAGCGGTACGTACTCGATCTCGCCGGTTGCGCGGTGCGGATGTTTCCACGCCCACATGCCAGTGTGGTGGTCGGCCTCCTCGAGCTGCCAGGTGTCGGGGTTCACCTGCGCGTTGACGAGCGTCACGTAGCCTTCGTCGGCCTCGGGCTCCTCGTCGATGAGCTCAAAGATGCGGTCGGCGCCGGCGAGGCCCATGACCACGGCGTTGATCTGCTGCGAGATCTGACCGATCTGTCCGCAGAACTGTTTGGTCATGTTGAGGAACGGCACCACGACGGCGATGGACAGCGCCATGCCCGAGATGCTCAGGTTGGGCACGCCCAGCGCCAGGAAAATGCCGCCTGCCAGTGCGACCAGCACGTAGAGCAGGTTGCCTAGGTTCATAAGGATGGGCATGAGGATGTTGGCGTACATGTTGGCCTTCTGCGAGACCTCGAAGAGCTTTTCGTTGCGCTCGTCAAAATCGGCCTCGGCGGCAGACTCGTGGCAGAACGCCTTGACGACCTTCTGGCCGTTCATGACTTCCTCGATATGGCCCTCGACCACGCCGAGCTCGGTCTGCTGCGCAATAAAGAAGCGCGCGGAGTTGGAGCCGAGCAGCTTGGTCATAAAGGTCATAAAGGCGACGCCGGCCACAATGACCAGGCACATCCACACGCTGTAGTACAGCATGATAAAGAACACCGTGACGATGACGATGGTCGTCATGAGCAGGTTGGGCAGCGACTGGCTGATCATCTGGCGCAGCGTGTCGATGTCGTTGGTGTAGTGGCTCATGATGTCGCCGCGCTGGTGCGTGTCGAAGTAGCGAATCGGCAGGTCCTGCATACGGTTGAACATCTTCTCGCGCAGCTTCTCGAGCGAGCCCTGCGTGACGATGGCCATGGCGCGGTTCCAGAAGAGCGAAGACAGGATGCCGATGCCGTAGATGCAGGCGAGGGTGGTCACGAGCTGTGCGATCTTGGGCTGCGCGGTCGTCCAATCGCCCGACTGCCACGATTCGCTAATAATCTGCAGGGCGCTCTGAAGGAAGGTCGCGCCGATGGAGTTGATGATGGCGCAGAGTACCACGCCGACGACGACGAGGGGCAAAAGCACGGGGTAGAAGCCAAAGAGCGTCTTGATGAGGCGCGACATGGTGCCACCCTTGCGGTTGAGTGCGCGCTCGGCGGTCGTTGCCTTACTCATGTGCCTCGCCTCCTTCCTGGGTCTGAGCTTGCGTTGCGGATGCCTCGGTGTCGGCTTCGACGGCCTCTTCGCCCTCGGCAGACATCTTGTTCTGCGAGGTAAAGGTCTCGCGGTAGATCTCGCTCGTCTTGAGCAGCTCATCGTGGTTGCCGATCTGCGCGATGCGGCCGCCCTCCATGACGATGATGCGGTCCGCGTCCTGCACGGAGCTGATGCGCTGGGCAATGATGAGCTTGGTCGTGTTGGGCAGATAGCTTGCCAGGCCTGCGCGAATCTTGGCGTCGGTCTTGGTGTCGACGGCGCTGGTGGAGTCGTCCAGGATCAAGATCTTGGGGCGACGCAGCAGGGCACGCGCAATGCACAGGCGCTGCTTCTGACCGCCGGAAACATTGGAGCCGCCCTGTTCGATCCAGGTGTCATAGCCCTTGGGGAAGCCATCGACAAACTCGTCGGCACAGGCCAGATGCGCGGCCTCGCAGACCTCTTCGTCGGTGGCGTTCGGGTCGCCCCAACGCAGATTCTCGGCGATGGTGCCGCTAAACAGCACGTTTTTCTGTAGCACCATGGCGACCTGGTGGCGCAGGGCGTCCAAGTCGTAGTCGCGCACATCCACGCCGCCTACGCGCACGGTGCCTTCGGTGGCGTCGTACAGGCGGGCGATGAGGTTTACGAGCGTGGACTTGGCCGAGCCGGTGCCGCCGATGATGCCGATGGTCTCGCCGCTCTTAATGTGCAGGTCGATATCGTCGAGCGCCTGGCGCTTCGCATGCGCGGAATACTTAAAGCTCACGTGGTCAAAGTCGATGGAGCCATCGGCGACCTCGAGCACGGGCTCGGCAGGATCGGCGATCGTGGGCTCGGCGGCCAGCACCTCGGTGATGCGGTGCGCCGATTCGTCGGCCATGGTCACCATGACAAAGATCATCGACAGCTGCATCAGGCTCATGAGGATTTGGAAGCCATAGGTAAAGATCGAGGAGAGCTGGCCCACGTCGAACAGCGTGCCCTGGCTCGTGATGATGAGCTTGGAGCCCAGGTAGATGATGACGACAAACGCGCCGTTGACGCAGATGTTCATCATGGGGTTGTTAAAGGCAAGCAGCTTCTCGGCGCGGGTGAAGTCCATCTGGACGTCGCGCGCGGCGGTCGCGAACTTCTCCTTCTCAAAGTCTTCGCGCACGTAGCTCTTGACCACGCGCATGCCGGTGACGTTTTCCTCGACGGACTCGTTAAGGGCGTCGTACTTGTGGAACACGCGCGAGAAGATGGGGCGCACCTTAAAGATGATAAAGAACAGCCCAAAGCCCAGCAGCGGAATGATGACCAGGTAGACCATGGCGACGCTGCCGCCCATGATAAATGCCATGGTAAAGGCGAAGATCAATACCAGCGGCGCGCGCACGGCGATACGGATGATCATCATAAAGGCCTGCTGCACGTTGTTGATATCGGTGGTCAGGCGCGTGACGAGCGAGGAGCTCGAGAACTCATCGATGTTGGCAAAGCTGAACGTCTGGATCTTGTAGAACAGGTCGTGACGCAGGTTCTTGGCGAAGCCGCAACTCGCATGGCTGCAGGTGACGCCGGCAGCGGCGCCAAAAGCAAGGGATGTTAGCGCGATGAGC
>CABSUD010000182.1:0-3610 GCA_902480795.1 uncultured Collinsella sp.
TACCGTAGGTGAGCATACCGCCCGGGCGCTCATTTTTCTCGAACACGACGGGCTTGTAGCCCTTCTCGGCAAGATAGAAGGCGCAGGACAGACCGGCCGGGCCGGCACCGATAATGGCGATCTTCTGATCGAAGCCGCCGGCACGCGTCGGGGTCACAACAGGTGGGACATAGCGGGTCGCGGCATCCAGATCGCGCTGGGCGATGAACTTCTTGACCTCGTCGATAGCCACAGCGGCGTCCACACGGCCGCGGGTGCAGGCATCCTCACAGCGGCGGTTGCACACACGGCCGCAGATAGCGGGCAGCGGGTTCTCGCGCTTAATGAGTGCCAGGGCCTCGTCATAGCGACCCTGAGCCGCGAGCTTCAAATAGCCCTGAACGGCGACATGCGCGGGGCAGGCCGTCTTGCAGGGCGCGGTGCCGGACTTGTGCGTCTCGATGCGGTTGTCATTGCGGTAGTTGGGCGACCACTTGGTGTGGTCCCATTTGGTGGCATCGGGCAGCTCCTGGCGCGGATACTCGGGCACCTGTCCGCCGGCCTTTTTGCTGCAGAGCTTCTGGCCCAGCTTAGCGGCACCGGCCGGGCACATCTCAACGCAGCGACCGCAGGCCACGCACTTGTCCTTCTCGACCTTGGCGACATAGGCCGAGCGCGACAGGTTGGGCGTGTTGAACAGCTGCGAGGTGCGCAGGGCGTAGCACACGTTGACGTTGCAGTTGCAGATGGCGAAGATCTTGTTCTCGCCGTCGATGTTGGTGATCTGGTGCACAAAGCCGTTGTCCTCGGCCTGGCGCAGGATGTCGTAGACCTCGTCGCGGGTCACGTAATGGCCACGATCGGTCTCGACCACGTAGTCGGCCATATC
Source organism: uncultured Collinsella sp. (assembly GCA_902480795.1). GTDB lineage: Bacteria > Actinomycetota > Coriobacteriia > Coriobacteriales > Coriobacteriaceae > Collinsella. Next base: position 869 of record CABSUD010000182.1, read on the forward strand.
GCCCACGGCAATGCACCAATCGGCCGGGTCGTCGGCGCAGCCCTCACCCATCACGCGACGGCTCGCGCGGCAGCTGCAGGTGCTAGCGGCATACTTACCCTCGTATTTGTCGAGCCAGTGCTCAATATGCTCAATAGGCACCGACGTGCTCGCGGCGTCAATGGCCTTCTCGACCGGAATGACGTGCATGCCGATACCGGCGCCTCCGGGCGGCACCATCGGTGTGGCCTTGGACAGCGGGCCCTTGGATGCCTGTTCAAAGAACTTGGCGTAGACCGGGTGCTCCTCGAGCTGGCTCACGCGCATGTTGAGGAACTCGGCGGAACCCGGCACCAGCATGGGTAGCACCCATTGCTTGGCGCGCTCGGGATTTTCCCAGTTGTACTCGAGCAGGCCGGTGTAGCTCATATCGTCGAGCATCTTCTCGATCTGGGCCTCGGGCATGCCGGTGAGCTTGACCATCTCGGGCAGCGTGTAGGGACGGCGCATCTTCATCTTGCAGAGTACCTCGGCCTGCTCGTCAGTTGCGGCCTCGGCAAACGACCAGTACTCGTAGCCCAGCAGCTCGTCGCGATGCAGCAGGCGGTTGGTGCAGTGCTCGCACAGCTTGACGATGGCCTCGCGCGGATGCTCCGGCAGCGGCGGCACGAACCCCGAACCGATGTCGGGCTCGGTGTAGCTAATCCCCGGTCCGTTGAGAATCATGGTTGTCCCTTCTCTTGCCACAGCCCGGCGAGGCCGCGGCGCCCCTCTTTTTACGGGCTCGACATGCCCCCACGCCGTTCACCCGTTATTGTTGACATTGTGTCAAAAACAGTATTGACGAACCGTCAACAATATTCAAGACTGTTAGGCGAACGGTCAGGCTCAAACGGATGAAAGGCGGCAAAACATGGGCAACAACACAGCAGGTACCTCTGTAGTCGATGCCGTCCCCGCATCCGATAGCGCGGCAAAGCGCCTGACGGGCGACGAACGCCGTCGCGAGATCCTCGATGCCGTGCGCACCGTAAGCTCCGAGCTGGGCGTATCCCACCTATCGGTATCGGCCGTGACCAAGCGAGCCGGCTGCACGCGCTCGCTGTTCTACCACTACTTCGCCGACATGGACGCCGCCGTCACCGCCGTCATGGACGAGGCAATTGACGGTTTTATCTCCGAGCTCGAGCAGTGGAATGCCAACCGCATCGTCGGTGATATTGAGGGCGCGCTCGACACCGTCGCCCCGCTCTTTAAGCGCCTGGTCGCCAGCGGCCACGAGCTGCCGAGCACGCTCACTTCAAGCAGCGGCGCGCTCTACGGCGGCTTTTTGCACAACGTGGTTCAGCGCGTGGCGCAGTATATCTGCGACACCACCGTGGTGGACTTTGTCGCCCATCATGAGCTACGCATCGACCATGTCTACGAGACGTTCTACACCCTCATCATGGGGTTGTTGATGTATATCCGCACGCACCCCGATGTGCCCGTCGAGACGGTCAAGGAAATCATCGCCTCGACGCTCCACATCGAGGGCTACACCGCCAAGTATCCGGAGCGCATGCCCCAGAACTGACGACATTTGGCCAAACTGCCCGCGATCAGAAGAGGGGCCGCGGGCGTGTGAAAGGAGAGCAGCATGCTGTTCGATGTTTGGGGTAGCGATACCCTTATCCACTGGGCCGGCTGGGCCATGGTCTTTATCGGCCTGATCGTGCTCAACGAGGTCGGCCGCCGCACCAAGCTCGGCGCGGCAATCATCTTTGGCGTGGCTCCGCTGGCCATGACCATCTACTGCGTCGCCATCGCCATCGGCGTCTCACAGGGCGCCGAGTGGGCGCTCACCAACCCCACCCATGTGTACCAGAACAGCTGGTTCCACTACGCCAAGGTATACGCGGCGCTCGCCGGTTGCTGGGGCTTCATTGCCATTAAGTACCAGTGGGGAAAGATCGGCAAGGCGCATTGGTTCCGCGCATGGCCGTTTGTGATCGTCGCCATCAACATCATGATCGCCGTCGTGTCCGACTTCGAGAGCGCCTATCACTTCTTTGTCCTGGGCGAGTCCACCTGGGTCACCTCCGAAGGTGCCACGCAGCTGGCCGGCTGGAACAACGTGTTCAACGGCATCGCCGGTATCATCAACATCTTCTGCATGACCGGTTGGTGGAGCGTCTACGCCTCCGAGGATCAGACCGACATGCTGTGGCCCGACATGACCTGGGTCTACATCATCGCCTACGATATCTGGAACTTCTGCTACACCTACAACTGCCTGCCCACCCACTCCTGGTTCTGCGGCTTTGCACTGCTGCTGGCGCCCACCGTCGCCGCCTTTATCTGGAACAAGGGCGGCTGGATCCAGAACCGCGCCTTTACGCTGGCCATTTGGTGCATGTTTGCCCAGGTGTTCCCCTACTTCCAGGAGGAGTCCATCTTTGTGACGCACTCCACGCTCGACCCCGGCGCCGCCACCGCGGTCTCGATTGCCGCGCTGGTCGCCAACGTCGCCGCGATCATCTACATCGCCTACCGCGCCAAGAAGCTCGGTCGCAATCCCTACAAGCAGGATGTCTTTGAGGGCACCAGCGATTGGGAGAAGGCCACCGCTCGCCGCGCCAAGGTTGATTACGCGCACGCCGAGTAACGCGCTGGTCGCTGTTGACACTTGGGCATAGGCCCGCCCGCCAGGTTTTTCATCCAATGCCTCGCAGAGCCCCCGGAAAGCGTTTCGCTCGCTTTTCGGGGGCTTTTGTCGTTGCG
>CABSUD010000183.1:0-3576 GCA_902480795.1 uncultured Collinsella sp.
GCGTGCGCGCGTTGACCAGCTCAAGGCCCGGCTCAAGCGTACCCGTCAGTACCTTGATAAAGCTGATGCGGCCCTGCTGCGGGTCGGCCAGCGTCTTAAACACAAATGCCACCGGACGGTCATCGTCGCTCGAGATCTTGAGCGAATCACCGTCGATGAGCGGCATCTCGCCGTAGTCGGTCGGCGCCGGGAAGTACGTTGCGATGTCGTCCATCAGCGAGTTGACGCCCTGCTCCTTAATGCAATCGCCCGCAAAGACCGGCACAAAGATGCGCTCGGCGATCGCCTTCGACAGCAGGCCTTCAAGCTCCTCCTGCGTCAGCGTCTCCTCGCCTTCCAAGTACTTCATCATCAGTTCATCGTCAGCCTCGGCCACCAGCTCGCACAGATGGTCATGGGCTTCCTCGGCCTGGGCACGATACTCCTCGGGAATCTCCGACTCAACGGCTTCGGTGCCGTTGCAATGGCGCGCCTTCATGCGCACCAGGTCGATGATGCCGTCAAAGTCCTCGCCCTCGCCCCAGGGAAGGGTCACGGCGCCCAGGCGCGTGCCAAAACGCTCCTGCAGCAGGTCCATCGTGGTCGCAAAGCTGGCCTCGGAGCGCGACAGGCGGTTTACGAACACCGCACGCGCCAGGCGCAGGTCCTCGGCGGCATACCAGAGCTTAACCGTCGTAGGCTGTGGGCCGGCCTCGGCGTCGACCACAAACAGAGCCGTCTCGCAAACGCTCATCGCGGCAAAGGCGTCGCCGATAAAATCGGGGTAGCACGGGGCATCGAGCACATTGATGCGCGCGCCCTTCCAGTCAATCGGTGCAATGGTCGTCGAGATGGAAAATGCACGCTTGACCTCTTCGGGGTCATAGTCGAGCGTAGGCTTGGTGCCGTCGTGGCCGCCCAGGCGGGCGGTCTTGCCGGAAAGGTGGAGCATGGCCTCGGCGAGTGAAGTCTTGCCCACCCCGCCTTGGCCTACGAGCACCACGTTCCTTACATTGCCGGTCTTGGGAGCACCCATGATGACCTCCTTGCAGGGCCGCGCGCAATGCGCGACGCCAACGGGGAGAGTTCGCGGTCGGTGCCATCCCGGGAGCAGCATGGTCGGCAGCCGAGCCGACTCACCCTCCAAATGTCCTATGCCACCACCCTACCCTCACGGGCGACCGTCCATGCACACCTTTCGGCACACGTATGAATACAGGCGGCGAGAGGAAGAGACAAGCTTGTGAGGCGATTATTGAACCCCCGTCGATGCAAACAAAAAGCCGCCACAGACCGTAAGACCTGCGGCGGCTTCGCCTCAATTAATAGTTGAGTAAATACCTGAGCCTATCCCTCGATACGGCTCAAGAACTCACGGGTACGCTGCTCGCGCGGATGGTCGATGACCTGCTCGGCCGGACCCTCCTCGACAATGCGGCCACCGTCCATAAAGACCACGCGGTCGGCAACATCGCGCGCAAACTGCATTGCGTGGGTCACGATTACCATCGTCATATTCTGCGCGGCAAGGTCTTTAATGACATGCAGCACCTCGGCCGTCAGCTCGGGATCGAGCGCCGAGGTCGGCTCGTCAAAGAATAAAATTTCCGGATCGAGCGCCAGGGCGCGGGCAATACTCACGCGCTGCTGCTGACCGCCCGAAAGCTCACACGGCACCTTGTTCTCGTTGCCCGTCAGCCCCATTTGCGCAATCAGCTCGTGAGCGCGGGCTTCCGCCTGCTCGCGCGGACGCTTAAGCACGCGAATCGGCGCATCGATGATGTTTTTCATCACGGTATAGTGCGGGAACAGGTTGTAATTTTGGAACACCAGGCCGAATCGCGAGCGCGCCTGCTTGGGCACATCGCCCTTCGCATAGACCGCGCCCGAACCCGCATCCGTCGCAACGGCAAGGTCGCCAAACGAGAGCGAGCCACCGTCGAGAGTCTCGAGCAGCGTGGCGCAGCGCAGCAGCGTGGACTTACCGCCGCCCGAAGGCCCGATAATCGCCACGACCTCGCCACGCTTCACCTCAAGCGAGATATCCTTGAGCACCTCATTGCCGCCAAACGCCTTACGCGCGTTTTCGATTTTCATCACTGAGTTAGTCATGATAATAGTCCAGCTTCTTTTCGGCGGCGCCCAGCAGCATCTCGACCACAAAGTTAAAGACCCAGTAAATCAGCGCCGCGATCGCAAACGGCACCATGCTCACCTGCGAGGCGACCAGCGCCTTGGCCGTCGAGAACATCTCGCCCACGCCGATGGCAAACGCCAGCGACGTATCCTTGACCAGCGTGATGATCTCGTTGCCCATCGCCGGCAAAATGCGCTTGGCAACCTGCGGCATCACGATATACAGAAACGTCTGCATGCGCGAATAGCCCAGTACCTCGGCTGCCTCGTATTGACCGCGCGGAATGGACTGCAGGCCCGAGCGATAAATCTCGGCAAAGTAGCCGGCATAGTTGATGATGAACGCCACGACACACGCCGTCCATTTGGAATCAGGCGTGAGCGAAATGCCAAACACGTAGTACGGGGCAAAGTAGATGGCAAACATCTGCAGCATGAGCGGCGTGCCACGCATGACCGAGATATAGATGCGCGCAATCCAGCGAAGCGGCGCGATTTTGCTCATGCGCATAAACGCCACGGGAATTCCCAGCGGAATCGACCCGAGCAACGTCAGCACAAACAGCTGCAAACTGACCAAGAATCCCTGGCCAAGCATCTGCATCATGACTTGGATAGACATTACTTGAGCACCCAATTATCGAAAGATAGACCATAGCTTGCGTACTTGTCGCACAGGTCCTTGACCGTGCCGTCCTCGTAGAGTGCCTTGAGCGACTCGGTCGCGGCGTCGGCCGACTTGGTGTCGCCCTTCTTAAAGCCGACGGCGTAGTGCTCGCTGGACAGCGGCTTGTCGAGCTGCGTGTAGGCATCGGGCTTGGCGGCAAGCTGATACTGGGCAATCGAAAGGTCGCAAGCCACGGCATCGACCGCGCCGCTCTCGAGCTGCATAAAGGCCGTGTTGTACTCGCCGATCGTGTCGAGCGTGGCAAACGTCGCCGCCAGATCCTTCTGGTCACCCTCGAGAACATCCTGCGCAGCGGAATCGGTCTGGGTAATCACGGTCTTGCCGGCAAGATCGTCCCAGCTCTTGATGCCTGCATCCTTCTTTACCACCAGCACCTGCTCGTTGAGCATGTACGGCTCGGAGAACGTGTAGTCGTCCTCACGGCCCTCCATGGTAAAGCCGTTCCAGATGCAGTTGATGGCGCCCGAGTCAAGCAGCGTATCCTTGGCATCCCAGTCGATGGCCTCGTATTTGACCTCCCAGCCCTGCTTATCGGCAACAGCCTTGGCCAGATCGAGATCAAAGCCAGTGTACTCACCATCGTCGCCCACAAAGCCGTACGGAGGATAGGACTTATCAAAGCCCACCACGAGCTTCTTGGACTCCACAGCGCCCTTCACGTCCTTGGCTGCGGCTGATCCGGCAGCAGAGCCCTTATCGGCACCGCCGCCGCAGCCGACAAGACCAAGGCCAAGCACCGTGGCGAGCGAGCCGGCTAGACCAACAAACTGACG